>DASWNX010000019.1 GCA_036399055.1 Jatrophihabitans sp. | reverse complement strand
ATCCCGATACCCCCGCGCCAGCTCAGCCGTCCCGTCGCTGGAGCCGTCATCGACCACCAGCACCTCGAAAGCGTCCCTGCCCAGGTCCTGCCCGATCAACGAGTCCAGCGTGCGCCTGAGCAACTCCGCCCGGTTATAGGTGGGAATGACGACACTGCACCTTCCGACAGCGGCCACCGGTGTCTCCCTGCTTCGGAAAAGGCGCCCCACACCCCGGACAGCCCCGAGGCGGAAATCGCTGCGAGTATGACCGCACTTCGCGGCGGCGGACAAGCGCGGACGCTCAGGCGCCGAGGTCGTATCCGCAGGCGCGGCCGACCAGGCGCACCTCGTCGCTGTCCAGCAGGGCACGCATCGAGGCCGGCAGATCAGCCCAATCCCTGATGTCCCTGCGGGTCCGCCCGCGCAGGCCGGCGGCGTGGATCCGCTTGTCGAACACCGTGGTGTCAAACAGGTCGGTCTGCAGGCCGCAGTGCTGGGCGATCCGCGCGCACCATCGCATCGGGTCCGAGATCAGGTCCTCGTATCGCACTCGCAGCACCCACGGGGGCAGGTCGGGCGAGGCCGACCAGAAGCTGCCCGCGACTCGCGTCCAGTCGCCCACCACCACCTCGGTGTCGCTCCTGGGCCAGCCGCCGGCTCGCTCCCACACATCGAGGCTGCGCAGGACGTCGCGCGGGTCCCGAACGATGTGCACCACCCGGCAGCCGGGGAACAGGCCCTGGATGGCGAGGGCCTCGGCCAGGCCGTAACGGACTTCCTTGAACCCCCAGATCGGCCTACCCGCGCTCTCAGCGGGTTTGGCGAACAGGGTCTGGACGAAGGCACGCGCCGCCTCATCGATATGGACGGGCTCCGGAGTCAGGTTGGCCATGAAGCTCTGGTGGCCGGCGCGCTCGTAGCCCAGGCGTCCGAGCTGGCCGTGCTCGGCCGCCCACTCGTGCAGCCGCTGGCTCACCGCCAGGATCTGGCGAAGCTGGCCCGCATGCTCACCCCAGATCAGGACCTCGGGGTGGGAGGACAGCAGCCGCTGGATGAGCGTGCTCCCGCACCGCTGGCCCGCTGCGAGGATCAGGATGGGCGCGCTCATCCGGACGTCAGGAAGCCATACCGCAGTACGCAGCGCGTCGGGACAGCGAGCACCAACATCTCCCTGCATCGCTCAGGCGTCAACCCTGGAGGAGCCCGGGGCAGATTTCGCGGGCGAGTATGTCCACACTCCGTGCCCGCAGACAAGCCGCGGCCTCGAGGAAGCACAGCGGACTGGCGCCGGTGAACTGCAACAGACCGACTACGACCCCATCTGGTGCAGATGTGTGATATACATCACGCCTGATAGCCGCGTGGTACGAGGGGGCATCCGATGGCTGATGAAGTGCAGGCGCAGGTCACTGAGGATTCCAACAGCATCGGCAGGATGCTGCGCGAGGAGATGGAACCGGACGTCATTCTCAAGACCGGGCTCACCGAAGGGCGACGGTACGACATTTTGATCAAGCCCCGCGAGGGTCGGCCGGTTCTGATCGCCGTTCACCTCTAGCACGGGCCAGATGCCTGGCCTTCATCCCTCGCATGCGGTGCTCGCCCTGATTGGCCGCGTCGATGGAACTGCTCGGCTCCTGCTCACCACCCGGTCAGCGGAGCTGCGCGCCTTTCCCGGCGATATCGCGCTGCCCGGCGGCCGATGTGAACCCGGTGAGTCGCCGGCCCAGACCGTCCTGCGGGAGGCGTTCGAAGAGGTCGGGCTGGAGCCGGAGACGGTGGAGGTGCTCGGGGAGAGCCCGCTGATCAGGCTGCCCGAGAACGACGATCTGATCGTTGCGGTGTACGCCCGATGGCGAAAGCCGCATCCGCTGAAATCTTCGGCCGAGGTCGCCGACCCGCTGCTAGTGCCGGTCGCGGTGCTGCTGGACGAGTCCACCCACCGCAGGGCCGTCGCCGAGGACGGCCGCGCGGCCGTGGCCTGGCGGCTGCCTGGGGGTGGTGTGATCTGGGGCCTGACCGCGCTGGTCGTGCAATTGCTGCTGGAGGAGATGGCACCCGGCTGGTCGGGCTCGCGCGATCTCGATCAACTCCCGGCCATCGACCCGGTCACAGGCGCCGAGGCCCAGCCGGCGCGGGCAACCGGCCGCATCCCGGCCCCGGCAGCCGGCCGCATCCCGGCCCAGGCCCGCACCGGCGCAGACCTGTTGTGCGCCCAGTTGACGGCCGAAGGAATCACGGAGGTCATGACCCTGACCGGAGGCCACATCTCGCCGATCTTTCAGGGCTGCGCGCAGCAGGGCATCCGGTTGATCGACTTCCGGCACGAGGCTGCCGCGGTGCATGCCGCTGACGCGCTGGCCCGGCTCCGGCGGCGTCCTCAGGTCGCCGCCGTCACCGCTGGCCCGGGGCTGACCAACTCGGTGACCGCGATCGCCAACGCGTGGTATGCGCAGAGCCCGGTGGTGCTGTTGTCGGGGCGCAATCCCGTTCTGCTGGAAGGCCTGGGCGGCCTGCAGGACGCTCCGCACGTGGAGTTGTTGCGACCTATCACCAAACGCGCCGAGACCGCGATGGACGGCTCGCGGCTGGCCGAACTCACCGAGTGGGCGTTCACGGCGGCTCAGGCCCCGCGCAGCGGCCCGGTGCTGCTGGACCTGCCGCTGGACGTGCAACTGACGCCGGTCACCGATGGCGTCCTGCCGGGTTGCCGCCGGTTCACCTCAGCGCCGGGCCCGGACCCGGACGAGGTGGCAGCGGTGGCCCGGCTGATCGGCTCGGCAACGAGGCCGGTGCTGCTGGCTGGCTCGGGCGCGTACTGGTCCGCAGCCGCGGACAGCCTGACGGAGCTGGCGCAGACGCTGGGGGCGCCCACGTACTGCAATGGCCTGGCCCGCGGGATGCTGCCACCCGACCACCCGTCGGCGTTGCGCTTCAGTCGCTCGGAGGCGTTGCGTTCGGCCGATGTCGTCCTGGTCCTGGGCGCCGACTTCGACTTCCGGCTGGGCTACGGCCGTCCGCCGGTGTTCGGCGACGACGTGGCAGTGGTGCACGTCGATCCCGACGCCAGTCGGATCGGGCACGCGCGCGACGTCCGGCACGGGGTGGTCAGCGACATCCGGCTGTTCCTCGAAGCGCTCAACAGGCTTGGCCACAGCTTTGCCCGCCGTGTCGAGCCTGACTGGTTGACCGAACTCCGCGCCTGCGATGACCGGCGGCGAGCCGCCTCGCAGCAAGCCATCGAACTGGACCAGGTGCCCATCCATCCCCTGCGCTTCATCGCCGAGCTTGCCCGGTTCGCCGACCCGGACGCCACCCTGATCGTCGACGGCGGCGACATCGCCTCCATGGCAGCATCGGCGCTGGCCCCGAACGCACCCGGCCGTTGGCTGGACACCGGGCCGTTCGGCTGCCTCGGTGTCGGCATTCCGTTCGCGATGGCCGCCCGGCTGGCTCATCCCGACAACCAGGTGCTGGCGGTTCTCGGCGACGGGGCTTTCGGCTTCAACGGCATGGAGTTGGACTCGGCCGTCCGGCAATCGCTGCCGTTCGTCGCCGCGATCGGCAACGACGGCGCGTGGGGCGAGATGCGCACCTTCCACGAGACGATGTACGGCGCCGAGAACATGCAGGCCCAGTACTTGTCGCAGGGCACCCGCTATGACCGGGTGAGCGAGGCGCTGGGCGGCTACGGCGAGCGGGTGGAACTCCCCGATCAGATTGCCGGCGCCTTGCGGCGGGCGGCGGATTCGAACCTGCCCGCGGTCATCGACGTCGTGCTCGACCCCAGCTACCGCCACCGAGGAGCCACGTCGGCAGCGGCCGCCTCGCTGATGCCGGCCGCCGCCCTAGCCGAGCCAGGGCCTGCCGGCCCGCAGCAGAGAGGGGGCTGACGATGGTCTCTGCGGCACGTCCGCGGCTGCTCGCGGGCATCGCCCGGGTCGAGGACCTCCTGGTGCTGGGCGAGGGGCCTGACGCGGTCGAGGTCCAGGCGCCGGCCGAACACCTCGACACGGTGCACCGCTTCCTGACCGCGCTGGACGGCACCCAGGAGGTCAGCGCGGCCGCGGCTGCCGCCGGCCTGCCGCTGCCCGAAGCGGCCCAGCTTGTTTCCCAGCTCGCCGACCAGGACCTAGTCCGGGGAGATCTGGTGCGGGAAGGCGGCCCGGCTCACCAGCCGATCAGTGGCACAGCGGCATTGCTGGAGCTGGAGGACCTGGTCACCGGCCAGCTGTACGACACGCTGTACAAGAACCCGTACTGGCAGGCGATGCAGGACCCTGCCGCGGTGATTCCCGAGCTAGTCCTGCAGGGCACCATCGTGGAGAACTACCACTTCCTGTTCCGGGAAAGCTGGTTCGACGCCCCGGCGCTCAGCTATCCCTACTCCCGGGGCGTCCGGGTCAGCCTAAACGAGTTCTTCGTAGAGGAGAGCGGCCACGACGAGCTGATCCTGAACTCGCTGAAGTCCCTGGGGCACACCCGCGACGATCTGGCCGACACGATTCCCCTGCAGACTACAGCGGCGTTGTGCAACTCCTTGGCCTGGTGGTCGCGGACCGACCCACTCTTCTTCATCACCACGATCGGTGTGCTGGAAGGCCGAGATCTCGCGGTCGACTCATTCGTGCGGGCCTGTGAGAGCCGCGACGTCGATCCGGACCTGGTGGGCCCGATGCGGACCCACTCGCAGATCAACCTGGCCGGCGGGCACGGCAGCCTGACCCGCCAGGTCTTTGCCGACATCCCGGCGATCAGCGCGCAGACCTTGAGCCGGTTGCGGGCGCGCACCGTGCTGTTCGTCGAGTTGTACGACGACTTCTACCGCGGGATCTGGGAGCACTACAGCACCGCCACAACGCTGCTGCGATCGATCTCTGGCCTGGTGGGGGACGTCATGGGCATCGGAACAGCCGAGGAAGCGCTGTGACCGCGACCCACACCTTCTTCCGGCGGCCCCGGCTGCGGCCCGGGGTCCAAATCACCCGCGCCGATGCCGGCTTCGCCCTGACCTACCGAAGCCAGAGCGCGGACCTGGACGTGCCGGACTTCGCGGCAGCGGAGGTCGCTGAACTGCTGGAGGGGCTGATGGCCGGCGCGCCGTCCACCCAGCTGCGGGAACGCGCTCCCAACCTGAGTGACTTCGACGGCATGCTGGACGAGCTGGACCGGCTGGGACTGCTGACCGAGGACGAGCGGCCGGCGCCGGCGACCATGACCGGCGAGCAGTTGTACCGGCTGGTGCGGCGATTCACCCGCCGGTTGCAAGCGACCAGCGCCGGTTCGGAGCTGTTCACCCGGATGACGAACGGGACCGCGACCCGCAATCAGCTGATCGGTTACGCCTTGGAGTACCACCACGTCGTCTGGCAGAGCCCCGCCCTGATCGCACCGGCGCTGGCGCACGCCTGGCACCCGGATGCCTACGGAATCCTGCAGAACTTCCTGCGCGATGAGATCGGGCACGATCGGATGACCCGTTCGGCGCTGGCCGCTGTCGGGGTGCCAGGACCGGTGCTCGCCAGCACCCAGCCGCTGCCGGCGACCTTCGCCGTCTGCGCCACGCTCGGCGCGGTGGCCGCGCAGGATCCGCTGGCGTTCGCAGCCTGCCTGTCGGTGGTCGAGGAACCCTCCCCGCAGTTCAACCGAGCCTTCGCCGAACGCGCCCGGTCGCTGGAGCTTCCGGCCGAGTTCATTCAACCGCTGTTGGATCACTCCGACGTCAACGCCGACGCCGGGCATGCCGACGTGTCGCTGGCGCTGCTGAGCACCACCAGCGCCCTGGGCTTGGAGCATGCGCAGGCGGTGCTCAAGCAGGTGGCCGCTTTGGTGGAATCGCTGAGCAGGCTGGAGCGCGACATCCTGCTGCACTACGCCGGCCCGGAGCTGGCGCTGCGAATCTTCGAGCCGGACGCGGAGTGACGCCCATGACAACGTGGTCCCTCGCCTCCTACCGCAAGCCGTTCCTGCAGGTGGCGGAGGTTCAGACCGATCCGTCGGGCGAGATCCTGCTGTGTGCCGCCGAGGAGACCTTCGAGCTCGGGCCCCCGGACGGGGTCAGCCAGCAGGCGATGGCGCGGTTGCTGAGCTCCATGCGTGACCCCGAACATGAGGTGTGGCTCGAACTGCGCAAGCCCAGTCCCTGGTCGAAGCTGGTGGAGAGTCTGGACGTGTTCGGCCTGATCGCCGAGGCCGACGATCAGCTCAGTGCGGTGGCCGCAGCTGAGACCGATCGCTACCTCGAGCTGGCCGCCCAGGCACGGCGCTGGCTGGACGAGCTGAGCGAGCTGGCGCCGGCGCCGATGGCTGACCGGCTGGCCACCGTGCTGGGCAGCACGCTGGCGCATGCCCACAGCCTGCTTATCGAGCTTGCCAGCGAGCTGGGGCTTTCGGGTTTACCGGCGGCGGGCGGCGCGGCCCGGATCCGGCCGGCGACGGACTTCTACGGCCACCTGGTCGACCAGCTGCTCACCCACTGGCGCTACACCGCACCTGCGGCAGTTCTTCTGACCTGCCTGGCACTGCGCGAGGCCGACCCGGCGGGCGGGGACGGCGAGCTGGCGCTCCGGTTACTCGCGGAGCTCGCCGGCGGTCCCTACGACCTCGCCGAGACCGCCACCCAGCTGAGCTGCCTCGTGGTGACCCTGGGCCGGGCAGCCGGGCCGGGCAACGACCGGTTGTTGGAGCTGAGCGCGGCGGACACCGCAACCGGCCCGTGCAGCGGCACGAACCTGGCGCTGGCAGGCGAGCGCCTGGCGGTGCGGGGGTTGCGGGTCCTGGGGCCGTCGAGCTACCACCGCACGCTCGGCAGCGGCGCGCCCAGCGATGGTGACCGGCCGGACCGGCTGGCGCTCGGCACGTACCTGGAGCAGTACCTGATCACCCGCCGGTTCGTCGAGATCATACTTCCGCTGCTGGCCAAACGCCTGCGACCGGAGCTGCGCGACAGCCTGTTCAGGTATTACGCCGAAGAGGTCGGGCATGAGGTCTTCGAGCTGCAGACCTGCCTCGCCCTCGGCCTGACCGAATCCGAGGTGGTGCTGGCCACCGCGCTGCCGGCCTGGGTCACCTACCTCGATGTCTTCGCCCGGATCGCCGCCACCGACCCGGTCGGCTTCTTGGCATCGGTGATGGTGACCGAGGGTTTGCCCGGCACCCGCACTCCTGTCAATGACCTGCTGGAACAGGCAGGCGCCCTGGCCGGGACCGACGCGGCACAGGTGATGCGCCAGCACGAGGAGGTCAACGTCGAGCTCGACCACACAACCATGGCTCGCCGGTTGCTCGCGCAGGTGCCGGTCGTCAGTCCGGCCGGTCAGCGACGGGCGATGGACCACCTGCTGTTTCTGCTGGAACTCAATTTCAGGGCCTGGGAGGAGCTGCACTGGTACTACACCGATGCCGCGAACGACCGGTTGCACGGACCGTTCGGAGTGACACCCCGCCAGCTGCTCGGCCACCTGCACGCGCAGCAGTCGGCAACCGGGGGTTAGCGGCAGGGACCCGCACCGAGCTATCGCTGGCGGCTATCGAGTTGGGAATTCACACCGGCTGAATTGCTGCCGGATCGGGCGGGATTTGAACTCCACCGGCACCTCGGCAGTATTTGGCTAAAACGGTATGAGCAAGACTATTGCCTCGGTCCTCGATCGCCCGTTTTGCTGGTGCAGAAGCAAATTGTGTGCCTGGATCTCATTGAGGCCCGCATTCCGTGCCACACCGAGGTGTCTGCGGTCGCTTTCTGGGTTTGAAAAGGAGAACTCCCTAGCCAACTGAAATTCAGCCGATATGCTCGCGGCCATGGCTCTACCGTCCGCTGGTGCATCGTGCGCTTTTTCCCTTGCTCGCCGCCGGATACGACGGTGAGCAATCCGTTCGACGATCCCGACGCCCAGTACCTCGTCGTGGTCAACGGCGAAGCGCAGCACGCGCTGTGGCCGGCGTTCGCCGGCGTCCCGGCGGGCTGGACGATCGCGTTGCCGGCCAGCAGCCGGCAGGAGTGCCTGGACTACGTCGAGCGGCACTGGACGGATATGCGCCCCGCAAGCTTGATCGAGGCGATGGCGGAACAGGAGAGCATCGGTCTTGCCGGCAGCTGAGCAGTACCGCACCTTTCTCCAGCTGTTCTGCGCACAGGTCGCCGCCGGCCCCGAGTCCGTCGCCGTCGAAGCGGGAACCGAGCAGCTGACCTACGCCCAGCTCAACGCCCGCGCCAACCAGCTCGCCCACCATCTGCGCGAGCGCGGCGTCGGCCCCGACACCCGGGTCGCGATCAGCCTGCCCCGCACCCCTGAGCTCATCACCGCGCTGCTGGCCGTGCTCAAGGCCGGCGGCGCCTACCTGCCCCTGGACCCCGACTACCCCACCCAGCGGCTGGCCTACCTGCTGCACGACAGCGACCCCACCCTGCTGATCACCGACACCGCTACCTCCGCCATCGTCGGACCTGCCGTCCCGGCCGACACCTCCGTGCTCCTGCTGGACGAGACCGACGCCTGGGCCGAGGCCCCGACCACCGACCCGGACCCGCACCAGGTCGGCCTGACCCGCCAGCACCTGGCCTACGTCATCTACACCTCGGGGTCCACCGGCCAGCCGAAGGCGGTGCTGGTCGAGCACGGCCAGTTGGCTGCCATCGCCGACGCCTGGGGGCAGGTGCTGGATTTGCGCCCGGGCCTGGCGCACCTGCAGATGGCCGGCTTCTCCTTCGACGTGTTCACCGCGGACGTGGTGCGCGCGCTCGGCTTCGGCGGCCGGCTGGTGCTCTGCCCGTCCGAGCTGCTGCTCGACGGCGCCGGCCTGCTCGCCCTGATGCGGCGCAGCCAGATCGGCTTCGCCGACTTCGTCCCCGCGGTGTTGAACGCAATGCTGGAGCACTGGCAGAGCGCCGGCGCCGGCCTGCCCGCCTTGCGGACGGTGGTCTGCGGCTCCGACGTCTGGACGGCGGCCAGCGCCGCCCGGTTGCGACAGCTGTGCGGTCCGACGGTGCAGATCGTGCACGCCTACGGCGTCACCGAGGCCTGCGTCGACAGCACCCACTACGTGGTGCCCGCGCACGGGCTGGACCGGCTGGACATCCTGCCGATCGGCCGGCCGCTGCCCGGCGTGCGGATCCACCTGCTGGATGAGGCGGGGCAGCCGGCGCCCGACGGCGTGGCCGGGGAGATCTGCATCGGCGGCGCGGGGGTAGCCCGTGGCTACCTGAACCGGCCTGAGCTGAGCGCCGAGCGCTTCGTGGCCAGCCCGTTCCTCGACGGCGAGCGGCTGTACCGCACCGGCGACCTCGGCCGATGGCTGCCCAGCGGTGAGCTGGAGTTCCTGGGACGCGAGGACTACCAGGTCAAGATCCGCGGCTTCCGGGTCGAGTTGGGCGAGATCGAGGCTCGGTTGACGACCTGCCCCGGGGTGCGGGAGGCGGTGGTGACCCCCCGAGAGCTCGCCGACGGCGACCGGCGCCTGGTGGCCTACTACCTCGCCGACCCTCCCAGCGACGGCCCCGACTCCGAGAGCGAGCCGGCCGGCCCCAGCGCCGACGCCGTCCGGCAGTGGCTGGCCCAGACGTTGCCCGCGCACATGGCGCCGGCCGCCTACGTGCGCCTGGCCGCCTGGCCGCTGACGCCCAACGGCAAGCTCGACCGGCAGGCCCTGCCCGCGCCCGACGCGCAGTCCTTCGGCCAGGGTGAGCACGCCGAGCCGGTCGGGCCGCTGGAGAGCGAGCTGGCCACGATCTTCGCCGAGCTGCTCGAGGTGCGCCCGATCTCCCGGCACGACGATTTCTTCGCCCTGGGCGGGCACTCGCTGCTGGCCGCCCGGGCGATGTCGAGGATCAGCCAGCGACTGGGCCATCAGGCGCCGGCCACCGCGCTGTTCGCCGCCCCCACGGTGGCGCGCCTGGCCGAGCGGCTGACCTCAGCGCAGCAGCTGACATCAGCCGGTCAGCAGGGCCTGCCACCCATACCCGTGGCCGACCGGACCGGGCCGCTGGCGCCGTCCTTCGCCCAGCAGCGGCTGTGGTTCCTGGCGCAGCTGGAAGGCGGCAGCGAGGCCTACCACGTGGTCGAGGCGTTCAGCCTGGACGGCCCGCTGGACCGGTCGGCGCTGGCCGGCGCCCTCGACGCGCTGGCCGCTCGGCACGAGGCGCTGCGCACCCGCCTGGTTACCGTCTCAGGCTCGCCCGTTCAGCAGATCGACCCGGCCGACACCGGCTTTCAGCTGGCGATCGTGGACCTGAGCGGCCACGCCGACGCCGAGGCCGAGCTGGTCGGCATCCGAGGTCAGGAAGCCGCCGAGCCCTTCGACCTGGCCCGGGGGCCGCTGGCCCGCGGCCGGCTGGTGGTGCTGGGTCCGCGGCGGCACGTGCTGCTGCTGACCCTGCACCACGTGATGTCTGACGGCTGGTCGATCGACGTGCTGGCCCGCGAGCTCGGCGTGCTCTACGCCGCCCTGCGCGAGGGCCGGCCGGCGCAGTTGCCGCCGCTGCCGGCGCAGTACGCCGACTACGCGGCCTGGCAGCGCCAGTGGCTGAGCGGTGAGGTGCTGGCCGGCCAGTGCGAGTACTGGAAGCGGGCCCTGGACGGCGCGCCGGCGCTGCTCGAACTGCCGACCGACACCCCCCGTCCCGCCGAGCAGGACTACCGCGGTGACCAACTGCGGGTCGAGCTCGACGCCGAGCTGACCGCCTCACTGCACGCGCTGAGCCAGCGGCATGGCTGCACGCTGTTCATGACCGTGCTGACCGGCTGGGCGCTGGTGCTCAGCCGGCTGTCCGGGCAGGACGAGGTGGTCATCGGCACGCCCACCGCCAACCGCCGGCGGCCCGAGCTGGAGAACCTGATCGGGTTCTTCGTCAACACCCTGGCGTTGCGGGTCGACCTGACCGGCGACCCCACCGGCGCCGAGCTGCTGCAGCGGGTGCGCGCGGTGACGCTGGCGGCGCTGGAGCACCAGGACCTGCCGTTCGAGCAGGTGGTCGAGCTGGTCAACCCGGCTCGCAGCCTGGCCCACGCGCCGGTGTTCGGAGTCCTTTTCGCCTGGCAGAACAACGAGAATTCCGAATTGAAGCTGCCTGGCGTGCAGGTGCGCGCGCTGGGCGCGGTCAGCTCGGTGGCCAAGTACGACCTGACGCTGTCACTCGGGGAGTCCGACGGCCGGGTCGTGGGGACCCTGGAGTACGCCAGCGCGCTGTTCAACGCGGAGTCGGCCGAGCGCATCGCCGGCTACCTGCGACACGCCCTGGACCAGCTGGCCCGGCAGCCGGACCAGCCCGCCGCGACGCTGGCCCTGGTGGACGCGGCCGAACGCCGGCGGCTGGCGCAGGAGGCGCACTCCACCGACCAGCCGGTGGCCCACACCATCGCCGAGCTGTTCCGGGCACAGGTCGCCGCCACCCCGCACGCCATCGCGGTGGAGTCCGGCAGCCAGAGGCTGACCTACGCCCAGCTCGACGCCGCCGCCAACCAGCTGGCCCATCACCTGCGCGGCCAGGGCGTCGGGCCCGACTCGGTGATCGCGGTCTGCCTGCCGCGCTGCCCCGAGCTGATCGTCGCGCTGGCCGCCGTGCTCAAGGCAGGCGCGGCCTACCTGCCGCTGGACTCCGGGTATCCGGCGCAGCGGCTGGGCTTCCTGCTGGCCGACAGCCGGCCGGCGATGCTGCTCACCGACAGCAGCACCCGGGCGGCGCTGGCCGGGGCGCTGGCCCCAGGCTCGCTTGCAGTGCTCTGCCTCGACACCGACTCCGTCGGCTGGGCCGGCGCGCCGGTCCAGGACCCGGCGGTCGACCGGCTGCCCGCCCAGCTGGCCTACGTCCTCTACACCTCCGGCTCGACCGGCCAGCCCAAAGGCGTCGCCCAGACCTGGCGCACCGCCGACAACCTGGTGCAGTGGCAGCTGACCCGCGCGACAGCCGGCAGCCGGCCCGCCGCCAGGGTGCTGCAGTTCGCCTCCATCAGCTTCGACGTCTCCTTCCAGGAGGTGTGGAGCACGCTGTGCCAGGGGGCCACCCTGGTGTTGCTGCCCGACGGCAGCCACCAGGAGCTGGACCGGCTGGACCGCTTCCTGGCCGAGCACGATGTGCAGCGCGCGTTCCTGCCGTCCGCGGTGCTGCAGCAGGTGGCGGGCTTAGCAGACAGCGCCCTGCCCGGGCCGCCGTCCGGCTGCGAGATCATCACCGCCGGTGAGGCGCTGCAGGTCAACGACCAGCTGCGGGCCTGGCTGCGGCGGCTCGGCGGCGAGCGGTTCTACAACCAGTACGGCCCCACCGAGACGCACGCGGCCAGCCAGGAGGTGTTGCCGGTCGCCGACGCCGACCGCTGGCCGGCGCTGCCCTCGATCGGGACGGCCGTGGACAACACCCGGCTCTACGTCCTCGACGCCCGGTTGCAGCCGGTTCCGGTCGGCGTCGTCGGCGAGCTCTACATCGCCGGCGCCAGCCTGGCCCGCGGCTACCTGCACCGGCCGGGGTTGACCGCGCAGCGTTTCCTGCCCGACCCGTTCGGCGCGGCGGGCGAGCGGATGTACCGGACCGGCGACCTGGTCCGCCGGCATCCCGACGGCAGCCTGGATTACACCGGCCGCGCCGACCGTCAGGTGAAGGTGCGCGGCTTCCGGGTGGAGCTCGGCGAGGTGGAGAGCGCGCTGCTGGCGCTGCCCGGCGTGCGGGAGGCGGCCGTGCTGGTGCGCGAGGACCAGCCGGGTGATCAGCACCTGGTCGGCTACCTGGTTGGCGCCATCACCGTTGAGGCCGCGCGCGAGCAACTGGCCCAGCGGCTGCCGGGGCACCTGGTGCCGACCCGATGGGTGCCGCTGGAGCGGTTGCCGCTGACGGTGAACGGCAAGCTGGACCGCCGGGCGCTGCCCGCGCCGGAGCGCGCCGGTGACGCGGCCGGCTACCAGCCGCCGGCCACCGAGACCCAGGCGCGGCTGGCTGAGATCTGGGCCGAGGTGCTGCGCCTGGACCGGGTCGGGGCGCGGGATGACTTCTTCGCCCTGGGCGGGCACTCGCTGCTGGCGACCCGGCTGATCGCCGCCGTCAACCAGCGGATGTCGGCGCGGCTGTCGCTGCGCAGCCTGTTCCAGCATCCGGTGCTGGCCGACCTGGCCAGCCATCTGGCCCGCCAGTCGACCGAGCAGCCCGCCGGTGCGCTGCCGGACGGGGACGCCGCCGAGGAGGCGCTGGTGCTGCCGCGGCTGGCGCCCGACCCGGCCGGTCGCCACCAGCCCTTCCCGCTGACCGACATCCAGCAGGCCTACTGGGTGGGCCGGGACTCCACCATCTCCCTCGGCGGGGTCGGCGCGCACGGCTATGAGGAGATCCGGCTGCCCGAGTTCGACTCCGACCGCTTCACCCGGGCGCTCAACCGGTTGATCGACCGGCACGACATGCTACGGGCGGTGTTCTCCTCCGACGGCCAGCAGCGGGTGCTGGCCCAGACGCCGCCGTACCAGATGACCCACCACGATCTGCGCGGCCTGGCGCCGTCGGATGCCGACCGCGGGCTGGCCGAGATCCGGGACCGGATGTCGCACCAGCTGTTCGACGCCGGCCGCTGGCCGCTGTTCGAGTTCGCGGTGACCCTGCTCGACGGCGAGGTCCGGCTGCACCTGAGCACCGACGCCCTGATTCTCGACGCCGCGAGCACCGACCTGCTGGAGCGCGAGCTGGCTCAGCTCTACACCGACCCCGACGCCGAGCTGCCGCCGTTGGGAGTGACCTTCCGCGACTGCGTGCTCGCCGAGCGGTCGCTGCGGCAGGGCCCGCGCTACCAGCGCGCCCGGCGGTACTGGCAGCAGCGGGCCGGAAGCCTGGCCGGGCCGCCGGACCTGCCGCTGGCCCGCCAGCCCGACACCGTCCGCCGGCCGCGTTTCACCCGCTACCAGCAGGTGCTGCCAGCCGAGCAGTGGAACGCGCTGAAGGCGATCGCCGGACGGCACGGGGTGACCGCCTCGACGCTGCTGCTGACCGCGTTCGCCGAGGTGCTGGCGCTGTGGAGCCGGCAGCCGCGCTTCACCCTGAGCCTGCCGCTGTTCAACCGGCTGCCGTTGCACCCGGACATCAACTCGGTGCTCGGCGACTTCACCTCGCTGGTGCTGCTCGAGGTGGACGTGGCCGCCGACGCCGGCTTCGCCGAGCAGGCCCGCGCGGTCCAGGACCGGCTGTGGCAGGACATGGACCACTCGGCGATGAGCGGCGTGCTGGTGGTGCGCGAGCTGTCGAAGGCACGCGGCACCCAGCCCGGCGCGATGCCGGTGGTGTTCAACAGCACGGTGGGCATGGCCGACACCGCCCCCGGACAGGCGCAGTTCACCGAAGGCGACCTGGCCCGGGCACTAGGCGGCGAGACCGCGCACAGCATCACCCAGACCCCGCAGGTGTGGATCGACCACACGGTGTTCGAGGTCCAGGGCCGGCTTCAATTCAACTGGGACAGCATCGACGAGCTGTTCGGCGAGGGCATGGTGGCCCAGATGTTCGCCGCCTACTGCGCGCTGCTGGACCGGCTGGCCGAGCCGGCGGCCTGGCAGGCCACCGTCGACCAGTTGCTGCCGCTGGCCCGGCTGCAGCCGTCGGTCCAGCCGTCGCCGCCGGCGCTGCCGCTGCTGCACGAGCTGTTCCAGCGCCGGGCGCAGGCCCAGCCCGAGGCGGTCGCGGTGCTGGCGGCGGACCGGCAGCTGAGCTATGGGCAGCTGGACCTCCAGGCGCGCCGGCTGGCCGGGCGGCTGCAGGCGGCCGGCGTGCGGCCCGGCGAGCTGGTGGCGCTGAGCTTGGAACGCGGCTGGGAGCAGGTGGCGGCCACCCTGGCGGTGCTGTACGCCGGCGCCGCCTACCTGCCGATGGACCCGACGCTGCCGGCCGAGCGGGTCGCCCACCTGCTGGAGCGCACCGAGGCCCGGCTGGTGCTGGTGCAACCGGGCCGGGCCAACGCCGTGGAGCTGCCAGCCGGCGTGTCGGCGCTGGCGGTCGACGAGGGCTCCTGCGGCCCCGCCGGCCCGGACTGGCAGCCGGTGAGCCGGACCGGGGATGACCTGGCCTACGTGATCTACACCTCGGGCTCGACCGGCGCCCCCAAGGGCGTGATGATCGATCACCGCGGCGCGGTCAACACCCTCCTCGACGTCAACCAGCGCTTTGCCGTCGGCCCGGCCGACCGGGTGCTGGCGCTGTCGTCGCTGAGCTTTGACCTGTCGGTGTTCGACATCTTCGGCGCGCTGGCCGCCGGAGCGGCGGTGGTGCTGCTGAGGCCGCAGCTGGCCGGCGACCCGGCCCACTGGCTGGAGCTGCTGCACGCCCACCGGGTGAGCGTCTGGAACTCGGTGCCGACGCTGCTCGGCATGCTCGTCGAGTACGCCGAGGGCGGCCGCGAGCTGCCGCCCTCGCTGCGGCTGGTGATGCTGTCCGGCGACTGGATCCCGCTGGCGTTGCCGGGCCGGTTGCGCCGGCTCGCGCCCGCGGCCCAGGTGCACAGCCTGGGCGGCGCCACCGAGGCCTCGATCTGGTCGATCCACTACCCGATCGGCGAACTGGACCCGGCCTGGCGCAGCGTCCCGTACGGCAAGGCGCTGGCCAACCAGCAGTTCCACGTCCTCGACGACGCGCTGCGACCCTGCCCGACCTGGGTGCCGGGCCAGCTCCACATCGGCGGCATCGGCCTGGCCCAGGGGTACTGGCGCGACGAGGCCCGCACCGCCGCCAGCTTTATCACCCACCCGATCACCGGCGAGCGGCTCTACCGAACCGGCGACCTGGGCCGGTTGCTGCCCAGCGGTGACATCGAGTTCCTCGGCCGGGAGGACGGCCAGGTCAAGGTGCACGGTTACCGCGTCGAGCTGGGCGAGATCGAGGCGACGCTCGAGGCGCACCCGGCGGTGCGGGCCGCCGCGGTCCGGGTCTGGGGGCAGGCGCACGGCGACAAGCGGCTGGCCGGCTATGTGGTGGTGGACCGGGCTGGGCAGGGCCAGGATGAGCCGAGCCGGCACGAGCTGACCGAGCACCTGGCTGGCAAGCTGCCGGCTTACATGGTGCCGTCCTCGATCACCTTTCTCGACAGTTTCCCCTTGTCGACCAACGGAAAAGTCGACCGAAGCCGGCTGCCCGAGCCCGGCCGCGCGAGCCAGCCCGCGGCCGAGGCCCCGGCGGTGCGGTCACCGGCCGAGCTTCGGCTGGTGGCGATCGTCGAGGGCGTGCTGGACCAGCCGTGCATCGCGGCGGAGGCGAACCTGCTGCAACTCGGGGCCACGTCGATCGACGTCGTCCGGATAGCCAACGCGCTGTCCAGCGAGCTGGGCTTCCGGCCGCAGCTGGCCCAGCTGATGCGCAAGCCCACTCTGACCGAGCTGCTCGCGATGTTCGGCCAGCACTGCCGTGAGCAGGCGATCGCCGCCCGCGCCCAGCGCGGCGCCCAGCACGCGCCGGGCGCCTCCAGCGGTCCGGCGAGCGCGGACGGCGTCGGCGTGGTCGAGGACCCGCGGGCACGGCAGCAGCTCAAGGCGGCCGGTCTCGGGCTGCGCAGCGTCGACAGCGGCGCGCCGGCCGTCGCGCTGGCCGCCCCGACCGATCCGGCCTTCGCGCGCCGCTATGCCCAGCTGCGCTCGGTGCGGCAGTTCCGCACCGAGCCGGTCGGCGTCCAGACCTTGTCCCAGTTGCTGGCGTGGCTGTCCCAGCGCGAGCTGGACGGCCGTGGGAAGTACCTCTACGGCTCGGCCGGCAGCAGCTACCCGGTGCAGACCTACCTCTATCTCAAGCCGGGCCGGGTGGCCGGCGTGCCGGGCGGGGCGTACTACTACGACCCGAGCGAGCACCGGCTGGTGGCGGTCGGCGCCGGACGGACGCTGAGCCCGGACGCCTATGACTACTTCGTCAACCGCCCGGTGTTCCAGGCGGCCGCCTTCGCGCTGTTCCTGGTGGCCGAGCTGGCGGCGATCGAGCCGCTCTACGGGTCTGAGAGCCTGGGCTTCTGCCAGGTCGAGGCCGGTGCGATGGCGCAGTTGCTGACGATGGCCGCGCCGGAGCTGGGCGTGGGGCTGTGCGGCATCGGCTCGGTGGAGCGGGCCGAGCTGGCTCCGCTGCTGGAGCTGGGCCCGACCCACCAGCTGGTCTACTCGATGGTGGGCGGCCTGCGGGCGCCGCAGCCGGGCAGCATCGAGCTGGACGGCGCCGAGATGGACGGCGCCGAAATGGACGGCGCCGAGATGGAACAGATCGAGATATGAACGCCTACGAGCTGCTGGAGCTGTTTCACCACCATGCCGTCGGCCTCGAGGTCGCCGACGGCAAGCTCCGGCTCACCGCGCCCAAAGGCTTTCTCACCCCCGACCGGCTGGCCGCGCTCAAGCGGAACAAGCAGCAACTGATCGCCATCCTCAGCGGCGACGCGCAGCCCGGCGCCGGTCGGCTCAACCGCCGGCCGCCCTCGGACGCGCCGTTGCCGCTGTCATCCTCCCAGCGCCAGCTCTGGTATCTCGACCAGCTGTCGCCCGGAAACCCCTTCTACAACAACCCTTCCGCGTTCGAGATCACCGGCGAGCTGGACCTCACCGCGCTGCGACGGGCGGTGTCAGAGGTGGTCCGCCGGCACGAGTCGCTGCGCACCGTGTTCCCACTCGTCGACGGCGAGCCCTGTCAGCAGGTGCTGCCCGCCGGCCCGGCTCCGATGACCTTGACCGACCTCACCGGCCTGCCGGCGCCCGAGCGGCTGGAACGGGCCCGCCAGATCACCGAGGCCGACGCCCGGGCCCCGTTCGACCTGGCCACCGGACCGCTGCTGCGCACCAGCCTGCTCAAGCTGGGCCCACAGCAGTACCGCTGGCTGCTCAACGTCCACCACATCGTCGCCGACGGCTGGTCGATCGGCATCCTGGTGCACGAGGTGGGCCAGCTCTACGGCGCCTACCTGCAGGACAGGCCGTCACCGCTGCCGGAGTTGGCCGTCCAGTACCCGGACTACGCGCTGTGGCAGCGCGAGCGCGAGCCGGGGGACGCGCTGGAGTACTGGGCCTCCCGCCTCGCCGACGCGCCGACCCTGCTGGCGTTGCCGACCGACCGGCCGCGACCGGCCGCCCAGCGCTTTCAGGGCGGGCGCCTCTACGTCACCGCTGACGCCGGCACCCTCCGCGGTCTGCACGCCCTCAGCCGGGCCGGCGAGGCGACGCTGTTCATGACGCTGATGGCCAGCCTGTCGGTGCTGCTGTGGCGCTACAGCGGGCAGGACGACGTGTGCGTCGGAACGCCGTTCGCCAACCGCGACTCCAGCGAGCTGGAGCAGCTGATCGGCCACTTCATCAACACCGTGGTGATCCGCAGCCAGCTGGCGCCGGGCCAGCCCTTCTCCGAGCTGCTGGGCCAGGTGCGCCACCGGGTGCTGGAGGCCTACGCCCACGCCGACCAGCCCTTCGAGCAGCTGGTCCAGGCGCTGCGGCCGGAGCGGCACGCCAGCTACTCGCCGCTGTTCCAGGTGATGCTGGTGCTGCAGAACATGCCGCTGGGAGAGCAGGAGTTGCCCGGGCTGGCGTTGCGACCGCTGGAGACCAGCACCGGCGCGGCCCGCTTCGACCTGGCGCTGGAGGTGACCGAGCGCGGCGGTGAGCTGGAGCTGCTGTTCGAGTACGACAGCGACCTGTTCGAGCCCGCCACGATCGCCCGGATGGCGGCGCACTTCGTCCGGCTGCTGAAGCAGGTGAGCCGTGATCCGCACCGGCCGATCGGCGAGCTCGAGCTGCTCAGCGCCGCCGAACGGCAGCACGAGCTCTACGGCTACAACGCCGCCCCGCACGCCGCCGCCCTGAGCGTCGCCGCCCCGGACGCCCTGGCAGGACCGGCCGGCCTGGTCGAGCGGTTCGAGGTCCAGGCCAGCCGCTTTCCCGCCCAACTCGCGGTGGTCAGCCGAGGCCAGTCGCTGGACTACGCCACCCTGGACCGCCGCGCGAACCGGCTGGCCGCCGCCCTGATCGGCCGCGGCGTCGGGCCTGACCAGCTGGTCGGGCTGTGCATGCAGCGCTCGGTCGAGCTGGTGGTCGGCATCCTGGGCATCCTCAAGGCCGGCGCCGGCTACCTGCCGCTGGACCCGGCGCTGCCCGCCGAGCGGCTGGCCGGCATGGTCGCCGACGCCCAGCCGGCCCTGGTGCTGACCGACTCCGCTCCCACCGACTCCGCTCCCACTGACTCAGCTCTCACTGACTCAGCTCTCACTGACTCCGCTCCCGTGGGCGGGACGCCGCTGGCGGCCCTGGAGGCGGAGGGCGGGCGCGAGGACCGACCCGGCGTCGCCGTCCATCCCGCAAACCTGGCGTACGTGATCTACACCTCCGGCTCGACCGGTCGGCCCAAGGGCGTCGCGGTCAGCCACGCCAGCGTCACCACCCTGCTCGACCACTGGCTGGCCCGGCTGGGCCCGGCGCCCGGCGCGGCGGCGGCCCTGTGGTCCAGCATCGGCTTCGACGTCTCGGTGCAGGAGATCCTGCTGCCGTTGACCAGCGGTGGCGCGCTGCACCTGGCGCCGGAGGAGGTCCGGGTCGATCCCGAGGCGCTGATGGCCTGGTTGCGCGAGCATCGGATCGAACAGGCCTACCTGCCGCCGGCCTACGTCACATGGATCGACGAGGCGCCCGCCGAGCGGTTGTCCGGGCTGGCGCTGCGCCAACTGCTGGTCGGGGTCGAGCCGCTGCCCGAGCTGGCGCTGCACCGGATGTGCCAGGAGCTGCCAGGGCTGCGCGTGCTCAACGGCTATGGCCCCACCGAGACCGCCGTCTACAGCAGCGCCTATCTCGACCCCCGACCGCTGGCTCGCCAGTGCCCGATCGGCCGGCCGCTGGACAACACCCGCATCTACCTGCTGGACGAGCGGCTGCGGCCGGTGCCGATCGGGGTGGCGGCCGAGATCTACATCGGCGGCGCCGGCGTGGCCCGCGGCTACCTCGGCCGGCCAGGCCAGACCGCCGAGCGGTTCGTGCCGGACCCCTTCGTGCCGGGCGAGCGGATGTATCGCACCGGCGACCTGGGCCGGCGGTTGCCAGACGGCGATCTCTGCTATGCCGGGCGCCGCGATCACCAGGTCAAGCTGCGCGGCTTCCGGGTCGAGCTCGGGGAGGTGGAGGCGGTGCTGCGCGAGCAGCCCGGCGTGCGCGAGGCGGCCGTCCTGCTCGATGAGAGCGGCGCCGAACCACGGCTGGTGGCCGCTGTCGCGCGCGGCGAGGCCTCGGCGCAGCAGCCGGCCGAATGGCGGGAGGCGCTGTCCCGGCAGCTGCCCGGTTACATGATCCCGGCGGTGTTCCTGGAGCTGGCGGAGTTGCCGCGGACCGCCAACGGCAAGCTCGACCGCGCGGCGCTGCTGCGCCAGGGGCTGGCCGACGCGCCGATGCAGGTCAACCAGGCCAGCCCGCGCGACCACGTCGAGCTGACCCTCTACAAGATCTGGGAACGGCTGCTGCTGCAGCCCGACATCGGCATCTCCGACAGCTTCTTCGACGTCGGCGGCAGCTCCATCTCGGCCATCAAGCTGGCCCACGCCATCAACGAGGCGTTCGGCCAGCGGCTGCCGATCTCAGAGATCGTGGCGCACCCGAGTATCGAGGCGCTGGCAGCCCGGTTGCGCCGGGGCGCCGGCGGCCCGCCCGGAAACCTGATCGAGTTCCGGCCGGGCGATGCCGAGCCTGGCCAGGCCCACCGGCGGGTGGTGTGCGTGCACCCCGCCGGCGGCACCGCGTTCTGTTATCTGTCGCTGGCCAAGGCACTGCCCGCGGCGTTCGGGGTGTACGGCATCCAGTCGCCGGGGGTGAATCCCGGCGAGGCCTTTCTGCCCACGGTGGAGGCGATGGCCGAGGCCTACCTGCGGCTGATCGAGCCGATGCTCGACGGGCCGCTGGTGCTGACCGGGCTGTCCTACGGCGGGCTGGTGGCCTATGAGATGGGACGCAGGTTGGCGCTAGCCGGCAACACCAGGGTCAGCGTGCTGCTGCTGGACACTCAGGGCACCGACGACCCGGCCGAACGTGCCGAGATCGAGCCGGTGGAGCTGCCGGAGTTCCGGGACAAGCTGATTAAGTTCAACGGCATGTACCCGGGCATCGAGGACTCCCAGATCGAGCAGTACTTCCGGGTCTACAACCACAACCGGCTGAGCATGCGCGACTACCTGACACCGCCGTCGCCGGCCCGGCTGGTGCTGCTGCAGGCAGTCGCCAACCGGGACGAGGCCTCGGTCCGGCAGGCGCTGGAGTTCTGGCAGCGCCGGGCCGGTCAGGGCCTGGCTGTGGAGGTGGTGGACTGCGATCACTGGGAGATCCTGGAGACCGACGAGGTGCGGGGGGTGGCCGCGCTGATCGGCCGGGAGCTGGACTGCCTGTCACGGCCTGATGAGGTCGGGTCCGCTTCGGTCGGGTCCGATTCGGTCAGACCCGATTCGGTGGGGCTGAGCGAAACGGCAGGGCTGAGCGAATCGGTGGGGCTGAGCGAATCGGCAGGGCTGAGCGAAACGGCAGGGCTGAGCGAATCGGTGAGGCACGGATCGTGAACCAGCCGATGTCCCAGTCACTGGCGAAAGCGGTGCTGGCCCAGG
Source organism: Jatrophihabitans sp. (assembly GCA_036399055.1). Lineage (NCBI taxonomy): Bacteria > Bacillati > Actinomycetota > Actinomycetes > Jatrophihabitantales > Jatrophihabitantaceae > Jatrophihabitans > Jatrophihabitans sp. The sequence continues at coordinate 33,591 of DASWNX010000019.1, read as the reverse complement.
CCGACCAGACGCCAGACGCCGTTGCGGTGGTCGATGGCGACCGGCGGCTGGACTACGCCGAACTGGCCGCCGCCAGCGCCGCGGTCGCCGAGGGACTGCGCCGGTCCGGCGTCGGCCCGGGCGACGCGGTCGCGGTGTGCCTGCCGCGGTCCTGGCAGCTGGTCTGCGCCATGCTCGGCATCCTGCGGGCGGGCGCGGTGGTGGTTCCTCTGGACGGGCAGAGCCCACCGGAGCGGCAGCGCCACATGCTCACCGACTCGGGCTGCGTGGCGCTCATCGGGCGCGAGGCCGACACCGCCGACCTGCCGGACGGGGTGCGGCCGCTGACGGTGGCGGCCCTGCTCGCCACCGAGACAGCCGCCGACCTCGCCACCGATACAGCCGCCGGAAACGGCCAACCCGGGACCGAGGCGGCCGGCGACTGCCCGCCCGCCCGCTTCATCTTCTACACCTCAGGCAGCACCGGCCGGCCCAAGGGCGTCGAGGTGCCCGACGCCGGCATCCTGCGGCTGGCCCGGCCGGGTTATCTCCAGCTCGACAAGGCCGCGCGCTATGCCAGCCTGTCCAACCCGGCTTTCGACGCGCTGAGCTTCGAGGTCTGGACGCCGCTGCTGACCGGCGCCTGCTGCGTGATCCTCGACGACGAGACGGTGCAGGCGCCGGAGCGGCTCGCGGCGGCGCTGCTGGCCGAGCGCGTCGACACGCTGTTCATCACGACGGCGCTGTTCAACGCGGTCATCGACCAGGTGCGGAACTGCTTCGCCGGCGTCGGCCAGGTGCTGGTGGGCGGCGAGCAGCTCAACGCCGCGCTGATCAAGCGCTGGTACCGCGACAACCCCGGCAGCCACACCGTGCTGCACAACGTCTACGGGCCCACCGAGACCGCCACGTTCGCGCTCTGCCACCCGATCCCCCGGGATTTCGACGCCGACGTGGTGCCGATCGGCCGGCCGTTGCCCGGCACCGAGGCGCTGCTGGTCACCGAGGACGGGCGCCTGGCCGCCGACGGGGAGACAGCCGAGCTTTACCTCGGCGGCGAGGCCGTCTCACTCGGCTACCGCAACCTGGCCGATGAGACGGCGCTGCGCTTCCTCCGGCTGCCGTGGCTGGACGGCGGGCGCGAGCGCTACTACCGCAGCGGCGACCTGGTCCGCCGCGACGCCGACGGCCTGATCTGCTACGTCGGCCGGACCGACCGCCAGGTCAAGGTGCGTGGCTTCCGCATCGAGCCGGGCGAGTTGGAGCGGCAGCTGCTGGCTCATCCGGCGGTGCGCCAGGCCTACGTCTGCACCCGTCGTGACGCGCTCGGCGCCAACGAGCTGCTGGCTTATCTGGTGCTGGGCCAGGAGCTGACGTTCCAGGCCTTCGAGGACCACCTGGCGGCGAGCCTGCCGTCCTACATGCGCCCGCACCGGGTGTATCTCCTCCAGTCCCTGCCGCTGACTGCCAACGGCAAGGTCGACCGGGACGCGCTGCTCAGCCGCGAGGACCCGCCATGGCGCGCCGACGCCGGCTCGGCAGCGGTCACTGAATGGCAGCGGGAGGTGCTGGACGTGGCCGCCGAGGTGCTGGGGGTGAGCGGGCTGCGCCCGGGTGACCGCTGGATCGCCAACGGCGGCGACTCCCTCAAGGCGCTGCGCTTGCGCTTTGAGGTCCGGCGGCGCTGGGGAAGCGAGCTGCCGGCCGGGCTGGTGCTGCAGGCCGAGCTCGGGCAGTTGGCCGAGGCGATCGCGACCGGTCGGGACCAGGCTGACTCGCCTTATCCGGCGCCGGTGACGGCGGCGGGCGCGAGCTCGGCGCCGGCCACCACCGAGCAGCAGCGGCTGTGGTTGTTGCAGCAGCAGGACCCGCAGTCGGTGGCCTACAACGTCGGGTTGGCTTTCCGGCTGGCCGGCGTCGTCGACGTGCCGGCGCTGCGGCATGCGGCGCGACGGGTGGTGGCGCGTCACCCGGCGTTGCGAACCGGCTTCTCTCCCGCCGCCGACGGCCTTCGCCAGGTGGTGGCCGAGCCGTATGACCCGTGGCTGGAGCCGGACCGGCAGCCCGGCTCCCCGCCGACCAGTGACTGGCGCCCGTTCGCCGACCGGCTGTTCGCCGAGCCGTTCGACCTGGCTCGGCCGAGGATGCTGCAGACCTGCTGGCTGGCCGACGGCGACGGCGGGGTGCTGCTGCTGCGGCTGCACCACATCGCCGTGGACGGCTGGTCGGTCACCTTGCTGCTGCAGACGCTCTCGGCCGAGTACGCCGCCGCGCTCGGGGCGGCCCCGGCGCCTGGCGCGGACTCCGCACCCACCCCGCTCGACTACGCCGACTGGCAGGCCGAGTGGTTCAGCCGGCCGGCCTACGCCCTCCAGCGCGCGCAGTTGCAGGCCCACTACGCCGAGCTGGCGGAGGTCTCGGAGCCTCTTGAGCCGGTGACGGCGGCGGCCCGTCCCCCCGGGCGGTTGAAGCGCGTCGAGCTGGGTCAGGCCCGCCGCGCCGAGCTTGACCGTCTCGGCGCCGAGCTGGGGCTGACCCGGTTCCAGCTGATGCTCGGGGTGTTCGCCTGGAGCCTGTACGGCGTGACCGGCCGGAACCGGCCGCTGATCGCCAGCCCGGTCGCCAACCGGCCGGTGCAGGAGTTCGAGGCCAGCGTCGGGATGTTCGCCAACACCGTGCTCATCCCGCTGCCGCTGGACCCGGCCGAGGATTTGCGGGAGCAGCTGCGACGCCACAGCGAGGCAAGCAAGGCGGTGCTGGACCGGCAGGACGTGGCGCTGGCCGACGTGCTCAGCGATCACCGGTTCCGCGAGGACGGGCCGCTGTTCGACTTTCTGTTCGTGCTGGAGAACACCGACTTCGCCAGCCTGGCGCTGCCCGGCTGCTCCAGCCGTCCGGAGTTCTCGGCCCCCGCCCACGCCAAGTGCGCGCTGACCCTGACGGTGCTCGAGCACGCCGAGGGGTTGGACTGCCTCTGGGAGTACGCCGACGCCTACTTCGACCGCGCCGACGCCCAGGCGCTGGCCGCGCTGTTCTCCCAGGGGCTGGACTGGCTGGTCGAGGGACGGTCGGCGACGTTGTCGGAATTGGTGGCCGGCTACCGCGCCGGCCTGCCCGAGCCCGGCCGGGGCCCGAGCAGGACGCTGAGCTACGCCACGGTGGCCGAGGGCTTTGACCGCCAGGTCCGGCGCTCGCCGCACGCTCCGGCGTTGCGGGCCGGCGACCGGGCCGTCAGTTACGCCGAACTCGAATCCTACGCAGGCGCCTTAGCCGCTGAGCTGCTGGCGAACTACTCGCTGCCCTCAGCTGATGACCAGCCCTGCTGCGTGGCCCTACACCTGGAGGCCTCGGTCGAGCATGTGGTGGCGCTGCTGGCGTTGGCCCGGCTCAACCTGACCATCGTGCCGCTGGACCCGGAGTACCCGCCGGAGCAGCTGCGCCACATCCTGAGCCAGATCGACCCGCTGTGCGTCCTTCTCCCACCGGACTCCACGGCTGTCATCGACACCGGCGACCTGCCCCGGCACCCGGTGCGACTGCGCGCCGCGACCGGGCCGGCGCTGCCTCCGCACGCTGGTCGGCGGCCGCTCTACACCCTGTTCACCTCCGGCTCCACCGGCACGCCGAAGGGCGTGCAGGTGCCCGATGAGGTGCTGTGCAACCTGCTGCAGTGGCAGCACGAGGCCGGTGACCTGGCGTCCGAGGCGGTCACCCAGCAGTTCTCCATGCTGTCCTTCGACGTCTCGTTCCAGGAGATCTTCTCGACGCTGTGCGGCGGCGGATGCCTGCATGTGATCGAGCCGGGCTGGCGCCAGGACGCGCCCGCGCTGCTGGAGCAACTGGACTCGGCAGGCATCGAGCGGATCTACATGCCCTACGTGGCGCTGCAGCTGCTCGCCGAGCACGGCGTCCTGCTGGGCCGCTATCCGCGAGGGCTGCGCGAGGTGGTCACCGCGGGCGAGCAGCTGCTGTGCACCGAGGCGATCCGCGGCTGGTTCTCACGCATGCCCGGCGCCCGGTTGTTCAACCACTACGGCCCCAGCGAGACCCACGTGGTCAGCAGCCTATGCCTGGACGGCGACCCGGCGCGCTGGCCGGTCCGCCCGGCCATCGGAGAGCCGGTGGCCAACCACTGGCTACGGGTGGTCGACGAGGCCGGCCAGCCCGTTCCGCCGGACTGCCCCGGCCGGCTGCTGATCGGCGGCCCGCTGGTCGCGCCGTGCTACCTGGATGACCCCGAGCTCAACCGGGCCCGCTTCCTCGAGCTGCCCGGGCTCGGGCGCTTCTTCCGGACCGGGGATCAGGCCCGGTTCGACCGGCAGGGGCTGCTGCACTACCTGGGCCGTGAGGATCACCAGGTCAAGGTGAGCGGCCATCGCCTGGAGCTGGGCGAGGTGGAGGCCGCCCTGCTGCGGCACCCGGCGATCACCGCGGCGGTGGTGGTGCTCGACGGCGAGCAGCTGGTGGCCTGCCTGCAGTGCCGCGCGGACCCGCCTTCGGTTGCCGAGCTGGCCGAGCACCTGGCCCCGCTGCTGCCCTCCTACGTGCGGATCAACCGGTTCCGCCTGCTGGCGGCGTTGCCCAGGACCGCCAGCGGCAAGCTGGACCGCCGCCGGATGCTGAGCGCGCCGGGTGAGGAGCTGCGCCAGCGCACCGGCGACGCGCTGGACCTGACCACGCGGCAGGCTCAGCTGAGCGAGCTGTTCGAGGCGGTCATCGGCAGCCCGATCTCCCTCGATGAGCGGTTCTTCGACGCCGGCGCGTCCAGCCTCGGCCTGATGCGCTTTCAGCTGCGCTGCACCGCCGAGCTGGGATTGTCGCTGAGCATCGCCGACCTCTTCGAGCACGTCACCATCCGCGGGCTGGCCAGGTTTGTCGACGGCGCCGCGGACCAGCCTCGGATCGGCGGCGGCGTCCGCGTCGCGGACCGTCCCGACACTGCCGAGCCGGCACCGGCCGGATCGGCGATCGAGCCGATCGCGGTGATCGGCATGGCGGTCCGGCTGCCCGGCGCCAGTGACCTGGCCGCTTTCTGGGACCTGGTGTGCGCCGGCCGGCGGGGCATCGAGCATTTCGACGCCGCCGACGGGCTGGTGGGCGCCCGCAGCCAGCTGGACGGCGTGCTGGCCTTTGACCCGGGCCATTTCGGGATCAGCCGGCAAGAGGCCCTGCTGATGGATCCGCAGCAGCGGCACCTGCTGATGAGCTGCGTCCAGGCGCTGGCCCATGCGGGCATCGCCGAGCCGGCCGATCAGCGGGTCGGGCTGGTGGCCAGCTGCGGTGAGAACACCTACTTCCAGTCGATGCTGCGCGAGGGCGACCCGGCCCGGCTGCCGGACAGCTTCCAGCTGGCCCTGCATCATGACAAGGACTTCCTGGCCACCAAGGCGGCCTATCACCTGGGCCTGACCGGGCCGGCCTTCACCGTGCAGTCCGCCTGCTCCAGCTCGCTGCTGGCAGTGCACGTCGCCGCCGGGATGCTGCGCCAGGGCGACAGCGAGGTGATGCTGGTCGGCGGTGTGCTGGTCGACCCGCTGCTGAGCCAGGGTTACCGCTACCGGCCGCAGCACGTCTTCTCCTCCGACGGCCACTGCCGCCCGTTCAGCGACGACGCCAGCGGCACCATCGGCGCCAGCGGGGTCGGCGTGGTGGTGCTCAAGCCACTGCGGCTGGCCCAGCGCGACGGCGACACCGTCTACTCGGTGATCACCGGCTCGGCGGTCAACAACGACGGCTCCGCCAAGCTCAGCTACAGCGCACCGGCGCTTGCCGGCCAGCGCGAGGTCATCCGGTCGGCGTTGCGGCGCAGCGGTCGCACCAGCGCCGAGCTGGGCTACGTCGAGGCGCACGGCACCGGCACCCGGCTCGGTGACCCGGTCGAGGTCGGCGCGCTGCGCCAGGCCTACGAGCTGGCCGAGTCCGCCCAGTGCGCGCTGTCCTCGGTGAAGAGCCAGATCGGGCACCTCGGCGCAGCGTCCGGGGTCATCGGGCTCGTCCGCGCCACCCTGGCGGTGCATGCGGGGGTGATCCCGCCGAATGTCGACTTCCACCGTCTCAATCCGGAGCTCGGGCCCGACCCGGCGCCGTTCTACATCCCGACCGAGGCGGCGCGCTGGCCGGCCGGGCGGCCGCGGGTGGCCGCGGTGAGCAGCTTCGGCATCGGCGGCACCAATAGCCACTTGGTGCTGGAGGCCGCTGAATCGTCACCGTCGTCACCATGGGCAGCGCCCCAGTCGGCACCGTGGGCAGCGCCCCAGTCGGCAGCCGGCGCTGGTTGTCCGCCCGCCCTGCTGATGCTGTCCAGCAGCAGCGCCGCGGCCCTGCGCGCCGACGCCGACCGGATCGCTGACTACCTGACCGGGCGCCCCGAGAGCTATCGGCAGGTCCTGCGGCACCTGCAGGCCGGCCGGCCCGCTCGCCGCTGGCGGATGGCGGCGCACTGCCCGGATGTGACCAGCGCGGTGGCATGGCTGCGCACGACAGCCGGGGTGCTGGCACCCCCCGGTGAGCCGGTCGAAGCCGGTGAGCCGGTCGATGATCAGCGGATCGAGGCGCTGAGCGCCGCCTGGCTGAGCGGCGCCACGCTCCGCTGGCCTGCCGGACCATCCCAGCCACCGTGGGACTTCCCGCCGCCGGCCTTCGAGCTCGCGGAGTTCGACTTCGGACGGGCGGCGCCGGCAACCGCCCAGCCCGCTCCGGCGGCTCCGCCCGCCCTGGAGCGTCTACCTGAGGACGCCTGGCTGCACCAGCCGCAGTGGGCGCGATGGCGCCGCGCAGCCGTCGGCGGCGGCGCCCGGACATCCCGGCTGCTGGTCATCATGACGGCTCGGCCGGCGCCGGCCGAGGCGTTGCGGCCCTTCGACGAGGCCTACTCCCGGGTGGTCCGGGTCAGCGCCGGGGACGCATTCGCCAAGCTGGCCGGTGACGACGCCTACCAGGTCGATCCAGGTGACCCGGCATCCTTGTCGCGGCTGCTGAACGAGCTGAGCCTTCCGGCTGAGGTCGGCATCGATTGGCTGCACGCGCTGCCGTTGGCGGTCGACGGTCCGGTCGGCCAGCACGCGCTCAGCCGCGCCGGCTGGGCCTGCCTGGACACGCCGGCTGCGCTGCTGCAGGCGGTGGCCGGCCTCCCGGCGGCTATCGGACTGCGGCTCTGGTGGCTGTCCTACCAGGGGCAGCCGGTCCAAGGCGACGTCGCGCGGCCGGAGTTCGGCCTGCTGGCCGGCGCCTGCGAGGTGGCGCCCCAGGAATGCGGTGTCGACGGGCGGTGGCTGGACCTGCCCTGCCCCGACCCGGCCGACTGGGCGGCGCCGCTGGCAGCGCTGCTGGCCGGGATGGGCACCGGCGCCGAGGTCGGACTGCCGCGACGGCTGGCACTGCGCCAGGGCTACTGGTGGCAGCCGGCGACCCTGCCGGTGACCGCGCCCGAGCCGGTCGGCAGCGCGGTCGACGGCGTTGCCGGGACAGCCGGCGGGCCGCCCATCGACGGCGGCGTCTACCTGGTCCTGGGCGGCACCGGCGGTGTCGGCAGCAGCATCGCCGGCTGGCTGCTGGCTCAGGCCGACTGCCGGGTGGTCCTGTTGGCCCGGCGCGCGAAGCTGCCGGCTGACCTCGCGAGCTGGGCTGACCGGATCGAGCTGGTCGAGGCCGACCTGGCCCAGGAGCCGCTTGAGACGGTGCTGGGCCGGCTCGAGCGACACCTCGACCGGCTCGACGGGGTGGTGCATGCCGCCGGCGTGGCAGCCGGGGCTCTGATCGCCCGGCGCGACGCGGCCGCGATGCGGCAGGCGATGGCCGCCAAGCTGCACGGCTGCCTGCTCGTGGAGGGCCTTATCCAGCGCTACCAACCGGCCTTCGCCGCCTACTGCTCCTCGATGTCGGCTCTGTTCGGAGGCATCGGGCAGCTCGACTACGCCGCCGCCAACGGCCTGACCGACGGCTTCGCCCGCTATCGGGGCCAGGCTGAGAGCACTGAGCGCCTGGGCATCGACTGGGACGTCTGGAGCGAGGTCGGCATGGCGCGCCAGGCCCTGCGCGGCGACGCCCGCCACCAGGCGCACCTGGCTGTCGGGCTCGCGGTGGCCGAGGCCCAGCGGGTGTTCGCCCGGGCGTTACGGCTGGGGCTGCCGCAGGTGCTGGTCAGCACCACCCCTCTGGAACAGGCCCGTGATTTCTACGCGCCGACGGCCGGCGCGGGCCATCACGCGGACCGCGCGCCGGTGCCGCCGATGGGCTCGACCGCCGACGGCGCCAGGACGGTCACCACCGCGACCAGCTTGCCGCACTCGAACGGCTTGCCGCACTCGAACGGCTGGGTGGCCGAGCACCTGGCGGACTGCCTGTGTCGCTGGCTGGGCGTGGACCGACTCGATCCCGCCGCCTCGCTGTATGACCTGGGCGCCGACTCGCTGGTCCTGCTGGACCTGATCGGTGAGGTGAAGCAGCGCTTCGGCGTCGACATCGAGCTGGCCCGGCTGAGCCACCGGGCCAGCCTGGCTGAGGTGCTGGCCCAGTACGAGGCGACAGCCGGCGGCGCCGCACTGGCGCCAGGCGCGGCAGCGACGGACGGCATCGCCGCCGGCGCGGCGACCGGCGACGGCTCCGGCGAGCCGGTGACGGTCGAGGTCTGGCAGACCGGCACCGGAAACGACCTGCTGTGCCTGATCCACCCGGTGGGTGGTGACATTCAGGCCTACCGGTCGCTGGTGTCGGCGCTGGACCCACGGCTGACCGTCTGCTTGATCGCCGACCCCGCGCTGTACCGGCCGGAGCTGCCGCCGTGGTCGCTGGACGAGCGCGCGCGGCGCTATCACCAGGCGTTGCACAAGCGCTTTCCCCGAGCCCAGCGGCGCTGGCGGCTGGCCGGCTGGTCATTCGGCGCCTGGGTCGCGCTGGCCATGGCCGCCGAGTGCGAGGCGGCCGGTCAGCCGGCGACCGCGCTCTACCTGCTCGATCCGCCACCACCCGGCAGCGGGACGTCCCTGCAGGCCTACGACGAGCAACAGCTAAGGACCGTGTTCGCGCTGGAGCTCGGGCACGGCGCGAAGGCGAGTCACCCGTCCGACGCCCCGACAGCCGGCGTCCCCACGGTGGACCGATCAGCGGCGGGCGGTGGGGTCGAGGCAGCGGCCTACGCCGACCGGTTGGCGCGCTGCTGCCGCGCCAACCTGGCCAGCATGGCGCACTACGAGCTGCCGGCGCTGGCCGAGACGCCGACCGAGCTGTGGCTGGCCGGCCGGCCGGTGGCGGGTCTGCCCGAACAGGGCTCGGCAGCGCAGAGGCGACAGCTGTGGCACGCGCTGCTGCCGGGTCTGGTCAGCTGTTCGGTGCTGGACACCACCCACTACGGCATCGTCCGCCCGCCGATGGCGCAGGCGATCGCCCAGAGCGTGAACGCGGCCCTCGACGCGGCCGAGCTGCCGGTGTATGAGAACTGCTGACCGTGTGCTGAGAGCTGCGGCCTGTGTTGAAGAACCGCTCCCTGAAGGAAAGAGTCACGTGGACACCGACGAAGCCTGGTTCACCGCCGGCGCCAACCCGACCGGCGCCATGCGGCTGTTCCTCTTTCCCTTCGCCGGCGGCAACGCCAACACCTTCCTGCCCTGGCAGGCGCTGCTCGGACCGCGGCTGGAGCTGCGGATCGCCCAGCTCCCCGCTCGCGGCGTGCGGCTGTTCGACCCGCCGCTGGCGGACATGGACGAGCTGGTGGCCCGGCTGACTCGGGCGGTAGCCGGCTTGGCCGACCGGCCGTTCGCCTTCTTCGGCCACAGCCTCGGCGCGCTGGTGGCCTTTGAGGTGGCTCGCCAGCTACGCCGGGGCGGGTTGCCCGAGCCGACCAGCCTCTGGGTGTCCGGCGCCGAGGCCCCGCAGACCCGGGCGGTCCGGCGCCGGTTGCACGAGCTGGGCGACGCCGAGCTGATCGCGGCGCTGGGTGAGTACAACGGCACGGCCACGGACCTGCTGGGCAACCAGGAGCTGATGGAGCTGGTGCTGCCAGGGCTGCGTGCTGACTTCGCCCTGAGCGAGCTCTACGTCTATCGCCCCGAGCCGCCGCTGGACCTGCCGATCCACCTGCTGCTGGGCGAGGAGGACCCCCATGTCGAGCTCGACCGAGCCGCCGGCTGGTCCCTGGAGAGCAGCCGGCCGGTGCGACGGCGCCTCTACTCGGGCGACCACTTCTTCCTCAACGCCCATCAGCAGAGCATCGCCGCCCTGCTAGCCGACGTCGCGGCGAAGGGCGACGTCGCGGCGAAGGACGTGGACGATCCGAGGGCCGACCTCGACTGGCCGGCCACCCAGCCGCGGCTGACGCCATGAGCGCGGCGAACCCGTACCAGTCCTTGCCGGCCCGCTCGTTCTGGCGCTCGGCGGCGGCCGAGCCCGAGATGGCCGACATCGATGAGCTGTGGACGCCGAAGTTCGCGCTGGGGCAGGACGACCCGATCCTCACCGCCGGCTCGTGCTTCGCCCGTCATATCGGCCGGACGCTGCTCGATCTGGGAATGAACTGGCGTGACGCCGAGCCGGCGCCGCCCGGCTTGACCGCCGAGCAGCGAGCGGCTCGCCAGTACGGGGTGTTCTCCTTCCGCGCCGGCAACATCTACACCGCGGCGACGCTGCGTCAATGGCTTGGCTGGGCGACCGGCGCCGAGAGCCCCGGCGCCGAGAGCTGGATCTCCGACGGCCGGCACTTCGACCCGTTCCGCCCGTCCGTCGAGCCGGCCGGCTACGACTCGGCCGAGGCGATGTTGGCCGCGCGCGAGGTGACCTTGGCTGCCATCCGAAGCGCGGTCGCCGAGGCGAGCTGCCTGGTCTTCACGCTGGGCCTGACCGAGGCCTGGCATGACCGCGGCACCGGCGTGACGTACCCGGTGTGCCCCGGCACCGTGCGCGGTGACTTCGACCCCGAGCGCCACGTGTTCAGCAACCACACCTTCGACCGGGTGCGCCAGGACGTCCTGGCCGCCCTCGCGTTGGCGCACAAGGTCAACCCGGGGCTGCGGCTGCTGCTCACCGTGTCCCCGGTGCCGCTCACCGCGACCGCCACTGGCGAGCATGCCCTGACCGCCAACACCTACTCCAAGTCCGTGCTGCGAGCGGTCGCCGGCCAGCTGGCCGCCGAGCATGAGCGCATCGACTACTTCCCCGCCTACGAGATCATCACCGGCATCCCTTTCCGGAGCGCCTTCTTCGAGCCGAACCTGCGCTCGGTCACAGCCGAGGGAGTGCAATTCGTGATGCGCCGGTTCACCGCCGCGCTCAGCCGGCAGGCCGGCCAGCGACCGGCCAGCCGGCCCGAGTCTGTGACGTCCGAGTCCGGAGAGGGGGCGGACTTGCTCTGTGACGACGCAGTGCTCGACTACTACAACGCCCGCTAGATTCCTGCTGCTGGGCGACTCGCACGCCGGGGTGATCGGCCGGGCGGCGAAGGCGGCCGGCATCAGCTTCCGCGGCGGGCCGATCGGCTCCGGACGCGACTTCAACGCCGGCTTCCTTGAGCTGCGTGAGGACGACGTGGCGTTTCGCGACTCCCAGCCCCACGCCTACTACCGGGGCTTTCTGGACGAGCTGGGGGTGACGGCCCTCGGTCAGCTCGACGTTCCGGTGGTCTCGACCTTCGGCTTCAACGTGCACACCTTCGCCACGACCGAGAACTGGCAGTTCTACCGTTCAGCCGACGGGGACTTCGCGCCCGGATTCCTGACCAGCCGGCTCTTCGCCGAGATCATCCGGGTGATGGCCGGCGACGCGCTGGCCTTCTACCGTCACGCCGGTGGCCTGGGGCTGCGGGTGCTGGCGGCGCTCCCCCCGCAGCGGGTGCCGGCGATGGCTGACCCGCAGGTGTTCCTGGCCGCGCAGGACATCATCGCGGGCACGCTGGCCGAGTGGGGCGTGGAGCTGGTGGACCTGCGCGCGCGGGTCACCGACGCGACCGGTTTTCAGCGGCCTGAGCTGTGCGAGGCCGGCGACCCGATTCACGGCAACCTGGCCTTCGGCCGGCTGATCCTCACCGACTTGCTGGATCGCGGGCTGTGACCGGCGACCCGCACCATCCTCGACTGACGATCCACCGAAAGGACTGTTGAGCATGGACCAATTCACCCTCGCCGCGGCGCAGCGGTTGACCACCCGCCCGCCTGAGAATTATCAGCACATCTCGGTGCACTCGCTGACGCCGGTGATCGGCGCCGAGGTGTCAGGAATCGACCTGTCCCAGAGACTGTCCGAGGAGCAGCTGGCGGAGGTGAAGCACGCCTTCGGAACCCATCACGTGCTGGTGTTTCGCGACCAGCTCCTGAGCCCTGAGGACCACAAGCGGTTCGCCGCCCACTTCGGCGAGCTGCGCCGGCAGCAGCGCGCCGAGGGCGACGACCGCGACCCGGAGATCCTGGACATCAGGGCCGACCAGGACTCCACCTTCGTCGACGGCAACGACTGGCACACCGACGGCACCGCCGACGCCGAGCCGTCCCTGGGTTCGATGCTCTACCTCACCAAACCACCGGCCATCGGCAGCGGCGGCGACACCATGTTCGCCAACATGCACCTGGCCTACGAGATGCTGTCGCCGACCATGCGCGGCTTTCTGGACGGCTTGACCGCGGTGCACGACGGGCTGGTGCCGTGGCAGGGACACCAGCCGCCGGCGGACTACGTCGTCCCCAAGAGCGAGCACCCGGTGGTCGTGCGCCATCCCGACACCGGCCGCAAGTTGCTATTCGTCAATCCCGGGTTCACCACGCACATCACGCAGCTGTCCGCCGAGGAGAGCAGGGCGCTGCTGGATCTGCTGTTCGGCCTGGTCGCCACCAAGCCGCTGCTGAGCTGCCGGGTCCGCTGGGCTCCCAACACCCTGGTGTTCTGGGACAACCGCTGCACCCAGCACCACGCGATCTGGGACTACTACCCGCATGCCCGCTACGGCCAGCGGGTGTCGATCAACGGCGCCCGCCCCACCGCCTGAGGCTGCCCGTGCCGCATTGTGCGGCCTGAATCCGCGCTGCGGCTGAGTCAACGCGCGGATTCAGGCCGCACAATGTCGAGGCTGGCGAGGTTGTCGAGGCTGTCGGCCAGGCCGTCGGCCAGCCGGGTGTAGGCGGCCCGGCGCTCGACCTCGGGGGTGGACTGCTCGCCTGCGGGTTCGGCGCCGGCGAGTCCCGCTTGCTCGCCGGCCGGTCTCTGACGGTTGGCGAACGCGTGCGCGCAGGCGTGCAGCAGGGCGAACGGATAGGCCTCGGCGTAGGCCTGATCCTCACCCGAGGCGTAAGCCACCGCCAGCACAGCGGCGTTGGCGACGGCGTTGGACCGGGCGTAGGACTGCCGGTTCGCCTCGGTGCTCAGCTCGGCGTAAGAGTTCGCGAACTGGACTGCTCCGCTCTGGCTGAAGTCATTGGCGCTGGCGTAGGCGCTGGCGCTGGCGTGCGCGGTGGCGTAGGCGCTGGCGTAGCCGTAGGCGTGCCGGTACAACTCATGCAGCGCCGGCTCGAGCACCGCCTGCCACTGCCCCTGGCCGATCCGCTCACCTGCCGCCGCTCGGACGTGCAGCTGTCGCAGCGCTGCCGCCGGCTCGCAGGCGGCCGGCTCGCACGTGTGCGGCTGGCACGCCTGCAGCATCAGCGGGACGACGGTGCGGGCCTGCCAGTCGTGCACCACCTCCCACGGCGGGTGCGCTTCACCCCGGGTGCGGCCAAGGGCGTGCAGCGAATCGTTGACACGCGAGCCCCAGCGCGCCGCGGTGGCGGGGTTCTGGCCGTCGTGCAGCGTCCTGAGCACCGGCGGCAGCCACGCTGGCATCCCTGGACAGGCCAGCGACTGCTCGAAAGGCGCGGCGCCGGCCGGTGGATCGGTCACCTGCGGAATCGTAATGTCACCGCCCTGGTTCCGTCAGGTCTTCACCTCCGGCGGCGCCTTCTCGGCGGTACCTTTGCCGGGTGCCTGACTGGACCTACCTCCTGCGTGCCAGGTGACCCCGTCGCACTCGATGACCAGGCGCACCCGATGACCCCGGCGCACCCGATGACCCCGTCGGACCGGATTCCGCTCGGCGACTCGGCCTGGAGCATCTGGCCTGACATCGCGGTGCGCGGCGCCGGCTTTCCGGCGCGGCTGGCGCTGACGCTGCGCGATCCCTCGCTGGCCGCCGCGGCCGACGCTGCCTCCGACGACAAGCAGGCCGCATACCAGGACGCCTACGCCGCGGCGGTCCGGCGGCTGTCCCAAGCTGTCCGGGCGCTGGCCAATGATCAGCGGTTCCGCGAGGCGATCGCCTGGCAGAACCCGGCGCTGGTGCCGGCCTGCCTGGACAAGATCGCACGCGGTGAGCCGCGCAACGCGCGCGGGCGCAACCACGAGCAGGCGATCGTCAGCTACCTGCAGCGCTACACGTTGAAGAACGAGACCATCGGGTTCTTCGGCCCGGTCGGCTGGGCCAGGGCAGACCGCGGCGTCGCCGGGTTGTCCGTCCGTCCGGGGGCTCAGCTGCTGGCGCGCCGCACCACCTACTTCGAGAGCTGGGGAATCGACGAGCTGGCGGCCGCGATCGCCGACCAGCCGGGCATGCTGGCGTGGTTGCGGCCGCGCCGGGACACCGCCTGCCAGCTCGAAGGCGCCATGGTTCGCCACCCGAGCGGGGACAGCCGGGAGCTGACACCACTGCAGGCGCGGCTGTTCGCGCTGGCCGACGGCAGCCGGACGGTCGCGCAGTTGAGCGACCATCTGAGCGGTGACGTGACGGACGTGGGTGACTTGGCGGACGTGCCGGCGGCTCTGATCGAGCTCGACCGGCTAGGCCTGGTCATGCTGGCGCCGATCGGGCCGATCGAGGCCTACCCCGAGCGCACCCTGGCGGCTCAGCTCGAGCTGATCACCGATCCGCAGGTGCGCGCGAGCGCCTTAGTGCCATTGACAGAACTGGTCGCCGCCCGGGACGCGGTGGCGGCGGCCTCCGGTGACGCCGAGGCCGTGCTGGCCGCGACCGAGGCCCTACGCGAGCTGTTCGTCGAGCACACCGGGCAGTCCGGCGTCCGCAGGCCGGGCACCAGCTACGCCGGACGCACCCTGCTGTACCAGGACGCCGTGCGCGACGCCCGGATCGAGATCGGCGCGGCGGTGCTGGACGCGCTGTCCGGCCCCTTGGCGCTCGTGCTGGACAGCGCTCGGTGGCTGTTGCAGCAGTTCGCGCTCACCTACCGAGAGGTGTTCTCCCAGCTCTACCAGGCTGAACGCGAACGGACCGGCGAGGACGAGTTGCCGCTGGCCACCTTGCTCAGGCTGGCCGCGCCGGTGCTGTTCAGCGTCGGCCGCACACCTGCCGAGCCGGTCGAGCAGATCCTGCGGGAGTTCCAGCGCCGCTGGCGCGAGGTGCTCGCGACGGACGCCGAAGGCGGGCGCCAGCAGACCGGCCACCAGCAGACCGGCCACCAGCAGGTCAGGCGCCAGCAGGTCAGTCACGCCGGGATCTCGGCTTCGGCGGCAGCGGCGTTCGCCGTCACCGACGAGCCGACCTGGAGCACCGCGATCCACCACAGCCCGGACGTGATGCTGGCCGCCGGCAGCGCGCAGGCGGTGGCCGACGGGGACTTCCTGCTGGTGCTGGGTGAGCTGCACATGTCGGTCAACACCCTGGAGGGCAGGCTGTTCGTCGAGCAGCACGATGATCCGGAGCGGTTGCTGGCCTGGGCTGAGGCCGATCACGCCGGCCGGCGGATCTACGCCATCCCCACGAAGAACTCGATGATGGTCTCCTCGCGTGGCGCGCCGCCCTCGGCGTTGCTGTCCCCGGACTGGACGTACTGGTCGCGGTCGGAGTGGGTGGACTCGGCCTGGCCCCCGGCCCCGGTGCTGGCCGCGGCTGATCTGGCCGTCACCTCGTCAACTCTGGCCGTCACCTCGTCAACGGCTCACCCCGGATCATCGGGACTGGTGGTGCGGTCACGGAGCACGGGCGTGGAATATGACCTGCTCGAAGTGCTCAGCGAGTTCCTGGCCGGCGCGGCGATCAACGCGTTCCGGCCGATGTCGATCCAGGGGCGCCAGCCACGGGTGACGATCGACCGGTTGGTGCTGAGCCGGGAGTCGTGGCGGCTGCCGGTGTCCGAGGCCGGCTGGGTGTGGGCGAAGGACGAGAGCGAGCGATATCTGCTGGCGCGGCGCTGGCGGGCATCGTGCGGCCTGCCCGAGCGCTGCTTTCTCAGCGTGCCGGTCGAGGACAAGCCCACGGCGGTCGACTTCAGCAGCCTGGCGCTGGTGAACCTGCTGACCAAGCTGATCCGGCGCACCGCCGAGGCCGACCCTGCGGCGACGATCCGGTTGACCGAGATGTTGCCCGACCTGGATCAGTTGTGGCTGGTCGATGCCGCCGACGAGCGCTACAGCTGCGAGTTCCGGATGGTCGCCGTCGACGGCGCGCGGTGAGCGCTACCGCCAGGGGCTCACCCACCCGCTGGTCAGGCGTCCTGCAGCACCGGCCCGGCGCCCGAGCTCTGCTCGAAGCCGCCCACCTGGTCTGAGTCCCGGTGCACCTCGCCGGCCCAGCGGTAGGACTGGCCGAAGCCGTCGCCGGTGCGCTTGCGGGCGAAGCGAAGGCTGATCCGATCATCGGGGCGAACCTCGATGGGCAGGCGAATCGGCAGGTAGCAGTGTTTCCAGCTGTCCGAGGTCTGGCCGGCTTCGATGTCATCTCCGGAGATGTCCATCGCCGTCGACGGGGAGAGGTCTGCGATGAAGTAGCCCTTGAACCCGGTGAGCGTGCCGTGCTGGCGGGCGGTGAACGACAGCGCTATCTCGTATTCGTCGGTCTCTGCCTCGAGGAACTGGTACTCGCGAGCCAACCGAGGCGTGGCCAGGTGCCGGTCCCAGCCGATCACCGCGTCGTAGTAGGTGTCGAACGGGCTGGCCGCGCCGAGTTGGGCCAGCTGGCGCTCAACCGACAGCGACTCGTCCCCGCCCCGGACCTGACACTGCGCCACCTTGCGGTGGGCGTCGGTGGCTGCCACCGGAACCAGGTAGCTCTCGACCTTCGAGGGCAGCAGGACGCCGCCCGGAGCGAGGAACCGGCGTCGCGCGTCGGCGAGGATCGGAACGCAGCTCTCATTGTCGGCGAGGTTGCCGAGCGTCTCGGACAGGATCACCGAAGCCTGCTCGGGAAGCTCGATGTCATAGGACAGCCCGCGGACCGGGATGAACCTGTCCCGGTAGCCGGCCGCGGCCAGCCGCTCGGTGGCGTCGGCCAGCACCTCGGCGTTGAAGTCGATGCCGTACACCCGGGCGGCGCCGAACTCCAGCGCCCACTGCGCGAGGATGCCGGTTCCGGTGCCCAGATCGACCACGACAGCGCCCGGGCGGACCACCTCGGCGATCGCGGCGCGGAAGGTCCGCATGCGCAGCTGGTCGTTGAGCAACAGGGCATGGAAGTCCTGACCCCACTCGGTCAGGCTCTCCGACACCGGCAGCCATGGCTCCTCGACGTAGTACCCGCGATCGGTCATCGGACCTCTTCCACGTTCAAAGCGCAGGATGCGGCCGGTCCAGAGATCTGGTGGCCGTCGGTCAGGTCATAGGTGGAACGGTGCAGCGGGCAGGTGATCCGCAGCGTGTTCGCGTTGACATGGGCGAAGACCAGCCGGCCTTTGCGGTGCGGGCAGGCCTCGTCGATGACGAACCTGCGCTCGCCCGCCGTGACCAGCACCTTCTCGTCGGGCAGTGCCTGCGTCGTCGGCTGCTCAGCGGCCGGCATCGGCAGTGCTCCGTGCCCGCTCGACCGCGTTCTCCACTGCCTCGCCCAGCACCCGGGACAGCAGCTTCGCCCCGATCCAGACCTTGGTGGCGTCCAGGCCGTGCACCACCTCGTGCTCGCGGATAGCGGTCTGCATCTCCTTCATGTGGAAGGCGTCGATGTGCACGTGCTCGGAGTAGTAGGCGCCGTTCTGGATGCCCAGCCGCAGGCAGCCTTCGGCCAGCAGCGAGAACGCCGGCGGAATGCTCGCCTCCAGGTAGGCCAGCGCGCCCAGGAAGTACTCGACGTGCGGCGCCCGCTGGGCGAGCCAGTAGAAGGCGTTCATGAAGGCGAAGGTGGGCTCGGAGGTGTGCTCCAGCACTTGGTCGAGCTCGGTCGGCAGGCCGAGTTCGGCAAGCAACTTGATGTAGAGGTAGGAGTGCGACTGCTGCAGGTTGCCGCAGCCGAACTCGTCGATCAGAACGCGCATCAGGGCCAACTGCGCCTTGATCGGAACCCGCGCGATGGCGGGGAAGAAGTTCTGCGCCTCGGTGAGGCCGTCGGGCCCGAACTCCAGGACGAAGGTGCGGAACTCCTCGTAGCTGGCCTCGTGCGCCAGATAGGCCAGGCTGCCCAGATCCGCGGCTTCAGCCTGGAGCTGTGCGTCCAGCAGATCCAGCCAAGCGGCGCGCGAGGGGACCGGGTCGGTCTCTGCCTCCAGCTCAGCCAGCAAGCCGTCGATCCACGGTTGCTCGATCTCGGCGATCCGGGCGTAGACCGCGGGGTCGGGGACGCTGCGGTTCAACAGGAACAGGCTGCGCAACGGAGCCGTCTCGATCGCGAGGGTCATGTCGTCCTCATCTGTGATACCGGTTCGTCGTGAGCGATGCGCCCGGCCGCTCGCAGGGCCGTCTTGACGTGGATGAACCATTCCGGGTCGAACAGCGAGTGGCCCAGGCACACTTCACCGATCCGCTCAGCCAACGCCGGCTCCTTGCCTCGCCACCAGCGCTGGCAGAGCTCGGGGATCAGGTTACACACGGCCAGCAGCACGCCGTCCGCTCCGACCGCGTGGCCGATGAGCTCCTCACGGCCTAGCCACATCGCCACGTCAGGGCGCGCCTGGACAAGCGCGGTCCAGTGCTGCAGGTCGCCCTGAGAGTCCTTGACCGCCACCACGCCGGGCAACTGGCAGATGTCCAGCAGCGTGCTCAGCTCCAGGGAGTTGCCCGATTGCTCCAGCTCGTCGTAGACGATCACCGGTATCGGACTGGCCGCGCAGACTTCGGCATAGTGCTGCGCCATCTGCTGCTGGGTCACGGCTATGCCGTACGGCGTCGTCGCGACCACCGCGGCCGCGCCGAGGTCGGCGGCGCGCTCGGCCTTCTCGATCACGCCGGCGGTGGTGGAACTGAGCGCGCCGGCATACACCGGCAACCCACCTGAGTGCTCGACGGTGGCGGCGACCATGGCGCTCCACTGCTGGCCGTTGAGCAGCCCGCCCTCACCGGTGCTCAGCGCGGGCACCAGGGCATCGGCGTGCGGCCGCAGGAAATCGGTCAACGAGCGAACGTCTGTGGAGGACACAGCGCCCGTCGCGTCGATCGGCGTCACCAGCGGGACCAGCACGCCCGAGGCGATCATGGCGTCAGCACCTCCGCTGGCGCCACCCGCAGCACCAACGAGTCCTGGTAGAGCTGGTCGAGCCAGGCAGGAAAGGCCTGGTCGTGAGCGGCGTCGGTGGCCGGATGCCGGACCGGCGCGTCGGCGAGGGCCAGCAGCCGCGGGTTGAGGGTGTAGAGCGTCGCGTCGCGGTTGATCACCATGGCCAGGGTCAGGCGCTCGGTGATCGAGAGTTCGAGCCGGTCCCCGTCCAGCGCCGCGACCAGGTCGGCCTCGGTGTAGGCCAACCGGTCAAAGCGCAGCTCGGTGTGCAGATTATCCATAAACGGGTAGTAAAGGTCTTGCTCGTGCCGGCCGAATCCCCACACCGTGTCATCGCACACGCCGACCTGCTCGGCGCTGATGCCGAGCGAGCCGTCCAGCCGGGCCGCGAAGAACCGCACGCATGCCAGCCGTTCATCCTCGTCGGCGCTGTTCATGCCGAGGAAGGAGCTGGCATCGACGAACTCAGTGCTCATCGCGGTAGAGGTCGAGGGTGGCACGAAGGTTGGTCACCGCGCTGGTGAACATGTCGGCGTCGCGGGCCAGCGCGAGCCGGATGTACTGGTCGCCCTTGCTCGGCTGGCTCCAGAGGAAGAACTTGCCGGGAAGGATGTAGACGTCGCTCTTGGCGCCCAGCCGTTGCAGCTCGGTGGCGGTGAGGGTCGGGTGGTCGATGCGGAACCACGCGACGCTGACGTTGCACACTGGTTCCATATAGGTCAGCGCGGTCCCGTCGAGCAGTGTCCGGGCGGTTTCCCGGTTCTGCTCAAGCAGGCTGCAGACCGAGTGCATCTTGTCCTTGATGGATGCCTCGACGTAGCAGGTGAGCATGTTGAGCACAAAGGGCGAGACGTTGAGCAGGACGCTGGTGTGCAGGTCGAACACGACCCGCTTGATGTCGTCACTGGGCGTCAACATCGCGCACTTGGCATCTTGCACCGGCCAGGTCTTGCCGGTGTCCTCGATGGCGAGGTAGCTGATCTGGGAGTCCTCGAGCATCTCGTAGATGTCGAACCTGCTCGGACCGGTGCCGTGCAGGGTGAACGACGCGAAGCAGAAGTCGATCAGCAGCAGCTTGCGGTAGTCCTGGCAATACCGGATGACCTCGGCGAAGCCTTCGGTGCCGTGCTGGAGCAGGCTGCTGCCGGTCGGGTTGTTCGGGTCAACCAGGAACAGCGCGTCGGTCTTCACCTGCCGACGCAGGTTGTCATAGATCGAACCGACGTCGGCGAAGGCCGACTCGTCAATCGGGTAGAGCGGGACGCCCATGTTGGCCAGCACATCGTGCAGGTTGTCGAAACACGGCTCGATGAGGGTGACCGACATCCGCTCACGCCGGAGGTACATCGCCGCGACGAGGGTCGAGATGGAGGCCGCGTAGGACAGCATTGTCTTGTTCTTGGCGCGCGCGGTGGGCTGACCGTGCAACCGGAAGAAAGCGTCGAGGAACCGCTGCTCGCACTCGGCCTGGGTCTTGCGCTCCGCCTCGTACCACAGCTCAGGCAAGCGGCTGACGATCTCGCGCTGGTCGGCTGACTGGCTCTGATGGGTGTGCGCGTCGGCCAGGTTATGGCGCATCTTCAGAGCCTGGATCTCGTGCTGGGTCAGGTCCCGCACGTCGTCTGACAACACGTCCTGGACCGCTACTTCGATGCTCACTACGCACTCCAAATGTGGGGGGAAGGGGCGGGACAACACCAATGGCGGTCCTCACGTGGTGCGGGATGCACCGGACCGCCGGCAGTCACCTTGTTCCCCGTCCACACTTCACACAGTCGAGCTTTAGCTCACAGCAGTCGAGCAGGTAGGCGCCGGCATTACGGCAGAGCCGCGTCCGGCGCCGTGTGTTCAGCGCTCCAGGATGGTTTCCACTTCGATTTCCAGCTCGATCTCCTTGGAGACCAACAGGCCGCCGTTGGCCAGCGGCATGTTCCAGGTCAGGTTCCAGTCTTCGCGGTTGACCCGGCCGTGGGCCGAGAAGATGGCGCGGTCGTTGTCCCACGGATCGCGGGCGTAACCGACGTAGCTGAACTGAAGGGTGACCGGCCGGGTGATGTCTTTGATGGTCAGGGCGCCGGTCATCGAGCCGTTCTCACCGTCGAAGGTGACCGAGTCCGAGACGAAGGAGGCCTTGGGGAACTTCTCTATGTCGAAGAAGTCCTCGGACTTCAGATGGTTGTCCCGCGTGTCATCACCGCTGTTGATCGACGTCATGTCGATCGTCACGCTCACCTTGCTCTCCTGCGGGTTCTCGGCGACGACCACACTGCCCTCGACGCGGGTGAACCGTCCCCGGACCTTGGTCAACATGAAGTGCCGGCCAAGAAAACCTACGAGGGCGTGGCCGGGATCGATGTTCCATGTGCCGGCAATCGGCACCTCGTGCCCATCAACCGTGCGGGTGACCGCACTGGCAGTTGTCATGGAATCTCCTCTGCGGCATGGTTGCTCCTATAGGAGCGAATAGCCCGGTCACATTAACAGATGCGTGCGAACGCACGCTACCGGTTTGACGTTGAAAACGTAGGTGGCTGTGATGAGAAAAGCAGATGCGTGCGTACGCACGCATCTGGTTATATGCTGTGACCATGACCCCCCGCGACGTCGACGGACTGCAGGCGTGGCGAGCCATGTTGCTCGCCTACAACGCAGCGATGCGAGCCATCGACGCGGACCTCGAAGCCTCCGGCAGCATCCCGCTCACCTGGTACGACGTCCTGCTCGAGCTGAACGCGGCGCCAGAGGGCAGACTGCGCATGCAGGAGTTGTCCGACCGGGTGGTCCTGAGCCGGACGCGGGTCTCCCGGCTGGTTGACGAGATGGTCATCGACAACCTCGTGGCGAAGGTCCGCGACGACGACGATCGCCGGGTGGTGTGGGCCAAGATCACCGATGTCGGCCGCAAGAGCTTTCGAGAGACCGCGCCGCGCTACCTGCGCGGCATAGAAGAGCATTTCTCCTCCCATCTGACTGACGCCGAACGGCGGGTGCTGACAGCGGCCCTCGGCAAGGTAGCGGCCTCGCCCGCGCCGTCAGGTTCATTCCCATTGCCGGTTCTCGCGGGCGGCAGATTGAAAGGCCACAGTCAATGAGCGCAAGTTTGGACATGTCCACCGTCGCCCGCGACGATCCTCGATTGCCGGTCGCCGCCAACACCATCGCGGTGTACACCGACCTCAACTGCTCGTTCGCGCACGTCGCGGTGTACCGGCTGCACCAGACCCGCAGCCGGCTCGGCCTTGAGGAGCTCATCCACTTCGACCACCGGGCGTTCCCTCTGGAGCTGTTCAACAAGTCGGTCAACGAGCGGCCGGGCGTCGACTCCGAGATCGCCGTGGTCGGCGCCCTCGAACCCGAAGCAGGCTGGCGGTTGTGGCAGGGGCCGGACTGGCGCTACCCGGTGAGCACGTTGCCCGCGCTCGAGGCGGTCCAGGCTGCCAAGGCGCAGGGCTGGCATGCCAGCGAGGCGCTCGACCTGGCGTTGCGCCGAGCGTTCTGGCAGCAGAGCCGCTGCATCACCATGCGGCACGAGATCCTTGACATCGCCGAGTCCACCTCGGCGTTGGACGTCTCCGAGCTGGCCAAGCACTTGGACAGCGGCTCGGCACGGGCGGCTGTCTTCGCCCAATTCGAGAGCGCTCGCGATGACAAGGTGATCTGCAGCCCGCACATCTTCCTCAGCGACGGCGTCAACGCCGCCAACCCAGGCGTCGAGGCGCACTGGATCAATGGCGGCTTCGGCGAGGGCTACCCGGTGATCGACTCTGACGCTCCGGCGATCTATGAAGAGTTGCTGCTGCACGCCGCGGAGCTGGCCCGATGACCACGGCCATCGACACGGCCGAGGGCTTACGCCAGGTCGAGCAGCTTGCCGCAGCGGAGCGGTACCTCGCCGTGCTGGTCACCCATCGCGGCGATCGCGATCCCAGCGTCTGCATTGTGAACGTGGGCATCATGCCCCACCCTGTCACCGGTGAATCGGTGCTCGCCTTCGTATCGCGCGGCAGCACTGCCAAGCTTGCCAATCTTCGTCGATCCCCCCGGGCTCAACTGGTGTTCCGGTCAGGGTGGGAGTGGATCGGCGTCACCGGAGCCGTCGAGCTGGTCGGTCCCGACGACCAGCTCGACGGCTTTCCGGCCAGTGAGCACGCCCAACTGTTCCGCGACATCTATCACGCCGCGGGGGGCAAGCATTCCGACCTTGAGGAGTATGACCAGGTGATGGTCGCCGAGCGTCGCACCGCGGTGCTGCTGCGGCCCATCCGCTTCTCCTCCAACCCATCCGGCACCGACCACGAGGAACCTAAATGACGCACTCCGTTGCGCAGCGGCCCGTCCCCGCCCCGAACACCGTCCAGATCTGGTCCGACCTGCTCTGCCCGTTTGCCTACGTGGCCATCCACCGGCTGATGGCGGCTCGCGAGAAGGCAGGACTGACCGAGCAGGTTCAGATCGATCACCACTGCTTCCCGCTGGAGCTGTTCAACGGCCCGCACCCGCGGCCGGGCACCGACAGCGAGGCGGTCGGGCTGGGGCAGATCGAGCCGGACGCCCAGTTCCGGCTGTGGACCGGGCCGGAATGGGCTTACCCGTCCACCGTGCTGCTGGCCGCCGAGGCCGTGCTGGCGGCGAAGGAGCAGAGCCTCAACCTCTCCGCCGAGCTCGACCTGGCCCTGCGCCGCGGGTTCTGGAGCTCCTCGCGCTCGATCGCCCACCGGCAGGTCATCCTCGACATCGCGGCTGAGGTTCCCGGTCTGGACGTGGCGGCTCTGACCGAGGCGCTGGACACCGGCCGGCACCGGATCGACGTGATGAACGACTTCGCGGTCAGCAGCGGCGACGAGGTCAAGGGCAGCCCGCACCTGTTTCTGGCGGACGGCTGGGAGGCCAACAACCCGGGCATCTCGGTGCACTGGCAGGGACCGTGGGCCGAGGGCTTCCCGGTGGTAGACAGCCACGACAGCGACTGGATCGACGAGATCTTCAAGCGGCTCGGCACCCAGGCAGGCGCCTGAGCCATCCGGTTCGGCCAGCGCTATGGCGGCGCTGGCCGAACCCGGCCGCCCTACCCGGGGTCAGCTCGTGGACTGGGCGAGCAGTGCGCGCAGCGGCTTTCCATGTGCGGCCCGCGGAATGCCGGTCGGCGGCAGGCGCTTGATCTGCGCCAGCTCCAGACCGGCGACCTCGTGAAGGAACCCGCTCACCGCGCGAGCCGCCTCGCCGTCGAGGTCGCTGGCCGAGACGTACAGCACTACCTTGCCGAGGTCCTCCCGGACGGGGCAGGCGACGAGCTGGTCCGGATGCTGCCACGGCAGCCCTCGCAGT
Organism: Jatrophihabitans sp.; assembly: GCA_036399055.1. NCBI lineage: Bacteria > Bacillati > Actinomycetota > Actinomycetes > Jatrophihabitantales > Jatrophihabitantaceae > Jatrophihabitans > Jatrophihabitans sp. Next base: position 8,909 of record DASWNX010000019.1, on the reverse strand, counting down.
GACTCTTCGAGTTCGCTGGCGTGGTACGGACGCGCCTGCGCTTGAAATATGTCGGCCTTGCTGCCGAGAACGGTCAAGCCGTCGGCGTCGATGAAGCCCACGTCACCGGTCCTGAGCCAGTGCACGCCACCGCACGACGGGCTGGAGACCTCGATGTCACCGAACTCGTTACCCGCGTGCGGGATGACACGAACAGCGCTGCCCGGCTCAGGGTGGCCCACCGGCATCACCGGCTTGCTCGACGGGGCCGCCCCTGGAGCAGACACGATCCCCGAACCGGCCTCGGTCAGGCCGTAACCAGCGACGATGACCCCAGGGCTGAGCGCGGCCTGACGCTCGATGATCGCCACGTCTGATGAGGCGATCCGGTCTCCGCCGACCATCAGGGTGCGCAGCGTCGCGGGGTTGGCCAGCCTCGCGCAACCGGCCGGCGTCGCCGGGCTGCTCAGGCGAGTGGCCAGCGAGCGCAGCACCGGCGGCGAGATCCAGGACAAGCTGGCGCGGGTGTGGCGCAACCGCTCGAACAGCAGCCCGGGATCGCTCAGAATGGCCTGCGGCAGCTCGTGGATTTGCTCGGCGCCGAGGTAGACATCGCGGACATGGAACATGAGCAGGCCGCTGACATGCCGCAGCGGCATGCAGTTGTAGGTCCGCTCGCTGTCGTCCCAGCCGTTGTGTTCGCAGGTCGCGACGGTCCGGCTGAGCACCTGATGGTGGGTCAGCGTGATCGGCCGTCGCCGGCCGCCGCCGCCGGCGGTGAAGCACACCACCGCGGCGCCCTCGGCACCGTCGAACGGCTCGTGCGGAGCCTCTGGGCGGCCTCGCTCCGGCTGCACGACGCTCAGGTCCGCTCCCGTGACCACGAGGCTGTGATACCCGGGCGCCACCTGCGCTCCGGCGGGCAGCACCACGGGCACCGCATCGGCGAGCTGGCATCCCCAGAATGCGTCGATCAGGGCCCAGTTGGGCATGTCGGGCAGCATCACCCGGTCACCGGATCGTTGGCCGGCGGCCCGCAGTTCGCGCGCGATCCGGCTGCTGACCGTCAGCTGCTCGGCATAGCTGCGACGCCGGGAGCCGCCGGCCTCGTCGATGGAGCTGATCCCGTTGCACGGACGGCGCCGAGCGGCGCCGAGGAGCAGGTCGGCCAGATGGAGGTGCTCCAAGACCGGAGCGGGTCCGCCGTCGAGCACCTCCATCTCAGGCATCTGCGGTCAGCTCCGCGCGGACTTGCGAGCCAGCGAGAGCACCGCTCCGATAAGCGCGGCGACGGACACCGCGGTCACCACCCACAGACCGGCGTGGTAACCGTCGAGGATTCCTTCTCGCCCGCTGCCGGTCTTGGCGCTGATCGTCGCGGTGGTGATGGCCAGCACCAATGCCGCGCCGATCTGGTAACCGGTCTGCAGAACTCCGGCGGCCAGGCCCTGCTCGTCGTCGGCCACGCCGCTCGTCGCCTGAACATAGGCGCCGGTGAAGGAGAACGGGAACGCGATGCCGATGAGCAGCATGCTGGGCAGGATGTAGACCGCGTACGACGAGTCCAGGCCGATCCTGAGAAAGACCAGGTAGGCCAGGGTGTAGGCGATGAACCCGATCACGATCATCCACTTGACCCCGACGATGCCGATGAACTTGCCCGCCCGGGGCGCCAGGAATCCGATCAGCAGGCCACAGGGCAGGAAGCCCATAGCCATCTCCAGTGGGCTCCAGTCCCGAAGCTGCTGCAGGTAGAGCGCTCCGATGAACTGAAAGCTCATGTACGTGCCGAGGATGGCTGCCGCGAACAGCGCGGCGCCGACCAGGCCGCCGTTGCGCAGGAAGGACAACCGGATCAGCGGCACGGGCACGGATCGCTCGACGAGGACGAACGCGCCGATGCACAGCGCCGACGCCACGAACAGCGAGAGGATCAGCCCCGAGGTCCAGCCGCGAGTCGGCGCCTCCACCACCGCGTACACCAACATCAGCATGGCGCCGGTGATCAGAACCGCGCCGGTGACGTCGATCTGCGGCCTGCTCGCGTTCTTGCCGACCGCGGGCACGAAGACCAGGGCGCCGATGAGGATGGCCAGAGCGGCGACCACCGGCAGGAAGAACGTCCAGCGCCAGCCGATCTCGGTGAGCAGGCCGCCCGCGATCAGGCCGAGGGAGAACCCGGTGGCGCCGCACGCGGTGTAGATGCCGACCGCTCGGTTGCGCTGCGGCCCTTCGGGGAAGGTCGTTATCACGATCGCCAAACCGGCGGGGGCGGTGAAGGCCGCGGCCACGCCCATCACGAATCGTGCGGCGATGACCGACACGCCGTTCTGCGCGAGGCCGCCGGCCAGCGAGGCGGCGGCGAAGACGGCTACGCCGATCAGCAGCAGCCGGCGCCGGCCCACGATGTCAGCCAGGCGGCCGCCGAGCAGCAGGAAGCCACCGAAGCCGAGGACGTAGGCGCTGACGACCCATTGGACCGCCGAGGTCGACATGCCGAACTCATCCCGGATGGGCGGCACGGCGATACCGACCATGGCGTTGTCCAACGCGTCGAGGAACATCGCGCCGCACAACACGATGAGCATGGCCCAGGTGCGACCGGACCAGACGGCCAGTGGGGGTGGCTCAGCGGCGATCGCGTCTGCCTGATCGTTGACTTGTCTGGACATCTTTCCTCTATTCGGGCTGGTGTTCGTCTTCTTGACTGGGGGTGTGTGGGGTACGTGCCCTGACACAGGGCGTCGGGTGGGTCAGATATTGCTGACGGCGCTGTCGATGACGGCGCGGATGCTCGCCGAGTTCGACGCCGCGGAGCCCAGCACCCGGAGGCCGATCATGGTGCACTGCAGCATGTCGGCCAGCGCGTCCAGATCCCGGTCGAGGTCGATCTCGCCGGCCTGCACACCGTCAGCCAGCACGCCTCGCAGCGCCGCTCTGGTGCGCGACATGCTCTCCCAGACGATCTTGCTCGCCTCGGAGTCGGAGAACCCCCGTTCGGTAGCGGTGCTCACGATCAGGCATCCGCAGTGGTCGGGGTCGTCCTGATCCGCGGCCGCCGCCGCGTCGAAAGCGCGCCGGATCCGTTCCTGCGCCGGCCCTGCCTTGGAAAGCTGTTCGGAAAACTCCTCGAACTCCCTATCGGCGTAGGTGGTCAAGCACGTCAGGAACAAGTCGTGCTTGCTGCCGAAGGCGCTGTACAGGTCGCTCTTGGCCACGCCTACCGCGTGGGCCAGCAACACCGGCGTCGCGTCTGAGTACCCGTAGGCACGAAAGATCCGCGTCGCCGCCCGGACGGCGCCATCCCGATCGAGAGTCGTGGTGAATTCCATCGTCAGGTCCTTCGATCCGTCGGCTGGCGCCCTCAGGTGCCAGGAACCAGCCCCACGCTGAACAGATTCGAGGGGGTTCCTCCCAGCAGCACGGCGCCGGCAGACTGCAGCACCTCGTCCTGGGCGATGATGTGCTGACGCATGACCGTCACGTCAGCCAGCCAGCCGGCCAGCGGCGAGGACGTCCGCACCGCTTGAGTGGCGACCAGGTCGGTGAGGTCGTTGAGGATCTGCCGTGCCACCCGGAAGGAGTGAACCCTGGCGAGCACCGGCGCCACCCGCTGTTCGGGCGTCGGCTCCACGCCTCTGACGAGCAGGTCCCACTGCTCCTCCAGCCCGTGATAGACCGCCCTGCGAGCGATATCGAGCTGCTGCTCGGCGTAGGCGACCGCCATCTGCACCCGGTAGCTGTCACGCCAGCTGGTTCCGGTCGCGCGATCCACGCGATTCTCAGCCAGGGACTTGACATGGTCGAGGGCCGCGCGGGCGACGCCGAGGGGCACTCCCGGCATGTTGCGAAGGATCGCGTCGGAAGTGGCCATCGGTCCGGGGTTGCGCGGGTTCCCGAAGCTGAAGCTCCGCTCTTCGGGCACGAACAGCGAGTCCATCCGGTAGTCGTGGCTGCCTGAGCCGGCCAGGCCGGAGACGTTCCAGGTGTCGAGCAGCGTCACGTCCGAGCGCGGGACGACCATGATGCGCCAGGTGAACGGCATGCCGTGAGGGCCGGGCACCAGCTCGCCGTTCTCGTACACCTGGCATCCGGCGACCACCCACTTGGCGTGGGTGATACCGCTGCCGAACGGCCACTGCCCGGTGACCTGATAGCCGCCGGGGACCCGGTCCGCCCGACCCACCGGAAGGATCAGGCCGGCGGTGACGGTGTCGAGGTCGGCGAACAGCTCCTGGGCCACCGATTCACTCAAGAACTCGGCGTAGAGCGGGGTGTCCATTCCGATCATGGCGCACCAGCCGGCCGACGCGTCGCCCTGCGAGAGGATCTCGATCACCTCGGTCTGCTGGGCGGAGTTCAGTCCCGGGCCACCCGCCGCGGTCGTGACGCCCATGCGAAAGACACCGGTCGATCGCAGGATGTCGACCACCTCGCTCGGCAGCTGCCGCGCCGCGGTGATGCGCTCGGTCCAGGCACGCAGCTCAGGAACGACGGCCCGAGCCCGCTCCAGGACCTCCTCGGGAGTCGTGGGAGGGTTCGTCGAGTTGCTTGTCGCAGGGTCGGTGAGCATGGTCACGATGTGTGTTTCCCCTTCACGAATAACGGCCCGGCGCGATCACGCCAGTCGGATCGATTGCCTTGCGGACCTTCTCAACCAGTTCTCGGACGTTCGGGTGCACCAGTTTCGTGAAGTCCTCCGCCTGGTCTATGCCGAGGCGGTACGGCTGGTACCCCCGTTGTGCCAGGTCGGCGACGAGCTGGCCGAGCACCTCGTGCGCCACCTGGCGGGATTCGGGCGTCCGCTCGAAGCGCACCGTCACGACGCAGTCGATCACGTCGTCGTCGATGGCATTGAACGTCACGCCGCATTGCGCCCGATCTGCCTCGGAAATCAGATCGGACACGGCTCGGATGTCTCTTCCCCGAAACGGGATCAGGGGAAGGAACATCAGGAAGCCGACGCTGGTGTCGATGTCTGGGACGGGCACGCCCATCTTCGCCGTGAACAGCCGGTCCGAGGAATCGAGCTCACCGAGGTAGCTGGCCTGCACTTCGGCGTCGACGTCACGCTGTTGCGGGGTGCGCGCCGCGTTGGCCGCCAGGTCGACATCGTCGAAGAACCCGCATTCGCGGGCCCGGCGCACCAGCACGTCGCTGACGGCGTCGACGTAGGCCGCCACGCCGTCCACCACCACGTGGACCAGATAGCTTTCGGACTTCGCGCCGTAGGGGACAGCGGCTGCCGGGTTGTAGACCTTCACCACGCCGCTGGCCATGCCTTGGGTCACCCAGCGACGGACCTCTTCCATCGCCGGCTCAAGCAGATCCGCCGGCACTCCGAACTGGATCAGCCGAGAGGCCTCTGGACGGGGCAACAGCTTGATGACCGCAGCGGTGACCACGCCCAGGTTCGATTGCGTGAATGCCGGCAGCAGATCCGGTCCGAGCCCGTGCCGGTACACCGCGGCACGGCCGTTCTCGGGCCACCACCCCAGCCGGACGAGGTCGCCGCTGGGCAGCGCCACCTCCAGGCCGAGCACGTCCTCGGTGCGCTGGTGCCGCAGGCCCACCCCTCGGTCGAGCATGTTGCCGATGAAGCTGGTGTGCGCCGAGGACACCGTCACGTTGATCATTCGATCGCTGCCGGCGAGCGCGGTGGACAGCTCCATCTGGCTGACGCCGGGCTCGATGACGGCGAATCCGCGCTCGGTGTCCAACTCGCGGATCTGCCGCAGGTCGGACAGGTCCAGCGCTGTCACCGGGCCGACGGCCGGCAGCCGCGAGCCCATGCCCCAGCTGCGGCCAGTGCTGAACGCGTGCACCGGCAGGGCGGAGGCCTCGGTGCTGGCGTGGCTCAGGATGGCCGCTACCTGCTCGGGGTGCTGCGGCCGAACCAGCACCGGCACCGATCTGGGCGCGGACATGCTCGCCGTCTGGGCGATGAGCTCCTGCGCTTGAGCTCCGGCCGTCACCCGCTCCGGGCCGACGACGGAGCTGAGCAGCGCCTCCCAGGCGCCCTTGGTCTCCTGCTCGGTGTCGAGCGAAGTCATGGCTTGCCCTTCTGTGTCGGTAGCTGATGCCGCGCCGTCCGCCGGGGACCGCGACAGGTCACGCGACACGGAACTGCCCGTCCAGGTAGATCAGCGGCGGCCTGCCGACGGCCAGCTGCGCGCTCAGGACCTCGCCGATGACGACGGTGTGATCACCTGCGTCGACGCATCGGAACAGCTCGCACTCCAGCCAGCTCCGCCCCGGCATGACCAGCGCTCCGGTTCGGGGAGCCGGTGTCAACCCCAGGCCGGCCAGTGCCGATGCCCGGGCCGGCCGGTCCTGAGCGAACTGCACCGCGATGTCGTCGCCGCACACGTCGAGGATCGAGATGCCCCAGCTCAGCGAGCTTCGCAGGTCCTGGAGAAAGGGTGAGTCCCTGGGAAGGCAGATCGACACCAGCGGCGGGGACATGGAGACCTCGGTCAACGAGTTGACCGTCTGCGCGTCATGCTCGAGGCCTTCGGGCGTCTCACGGTAGGTGGTAGCCAGGCAGACGCCGGTGACGATGGAGCGCATGACGTCCCTCACGTCGGCGACGCCCGAGGTCGGCGGCAGGGCTGCTGGTTTCTGCACGGTGACAGATTCGCATTCGCAGAGCGCGTCGAATTGCCTATCCGCGCACGCGCTGTGGCCCGTCCACGCACCTTCGGCGCTGATTGTGAAAATGTTTTCGCCAGTAGTCATGCAGCCCCGCCGCCAGTAGTCATGGGGCCCCGCCCGTAGTAGTCATGCGCAAATACGTCAGAGCCAAGGCGCGCTCTGCACATCACAATTCGGACGGATTCGTAAACTTACGCAGGAACAATCGCCGATGCCCTGGACACCGAGGATGGAGATGATCGAGTGACGGGAATCTCAATCTCGGTGGTGGGTGCCGGAGCATCCGCGGTGTCGTTCCTGGCCGCGCTCGACAAAAGAGACGACCTAGACCCGGGCGAGCTGTTCATCTACGACCCGTCCAGGTATCTCTGGCGAGGGCGGGCCTACCAGCCAGACGATGACTGCGTCCGGGTCAATTCGGTGCCCACCGACATGTCGGTGGTCGCTGATGACCCCCACCATCTGATGAACTGGCTCCAAGCTCGAGAAATCATGCTCGAGAAGTCGGTCCTCACCGACGAGCTGTCCGGCAGCGTCTTCATTCCCAGAGCCGTGTACGGCGACTACCTCGAGCAGTCGGCGCGGCAGGCGCTCATGTCACTGGGCCGCCGTGGCTGGCGGGTGACATTCGTCCGCGAGCTGGTGTCTGAGATCCGGCAACTGCCCGACGGCCGGCTCGCGGTCCAGTCCGCCGACCAGACCCAGGTTGTGGACTACGCGATCCTGGCGACGGGCGCCGGCACGCCCACCGACGTCTACGGTCTGGCCGGTGCCGAGAACTTCATCGCCGACCCCTATCCGGTGGCGCACAAGCTGTTCGAGCTCGATGACGACAGCTCGGTCGCGGTGATCGGCACCGGCCTGACGGCGGTCGATGTGGCCCTGGGCCTACGAGCCAAAGGACACCGGGGGCCCATTCGCCTGCTGTCACGCTCGGGCTCCCTCCCCGGGGTGCGTCAGCGCGCGGTCACCCTCGAGATGCGCCACTTCACCACCGAGGCCCTCACTGAGCTCCGGCAATCCTCCATGGGCCAGCTGCACATCGCCGACGTCATCGACCTGATGTCGAAGGAGCTGGCGCACTGGGGCGAGGATCCGACCGAGTTGCTCAAAGAGATAACAGGTGTGCGCGACGAGTCCGGGATCAGCCGGCTACGCCGGCATCTGAGTCTGGTGGACGACACCTCTGTGGCGCTTCGCCTGATCCAGCAAGCCGTGCCTGAGGTGGGCCCTGACATCTGGCCGTACCTGAGCAGCGACGAGCAGGAGCTCATGCTCAGCAGCCATTACCGCATCATCATGAGCCTGTGCTGCCCGATGCCCCCGACCAGCGCCAGTCTTCTGCTGGAGTTGGCCGACAACGGACAGCTGAGCGTCGAGCCCGGTCTGCAGGACATCCGGCCAGGCGCCGGCGGCTCGCACTTCGACGTGACCGTCGACGGCCGGGTCGAGAGCACCGACGTCGTGGTCAGCGCGGTGAACGCGCGAGTTCGGGGGTACTCCCTCGGCGCTGCCGACCTGACGGACTCGCTGGTCCAGCACGGGCTGGCGCTACGCCATCGCCACGGCGGGCTGGTCACTGACCGGGCTGACAGCAGGGCCCGGCGCCCGGATGGGTCGCCGTCCCGGCTCTACACGCTGGGCGATCCGGCCTCGGGTTCGTTGTTCTTCACTTTCGGCGTGCAGTCGTTGGTCGACCGCGCGGTGGACATCGCGCGCGACCTGGCGATCCGCAGCCGGACCGCTCCGCCAGAACGCCTCGGCCCGCAGGCGTCGGCGGCCACCATTCAAGGAGCACCGGCATGACTATGACCAAGTCTGAGGAGCAGGCGTTTCTGGCCGACACGCACACGGGTCTTCCGCTGCCCTCCGCTCCGGTTTTCGCCACTCATCAGCAGGAGCGCGAGCACCGCAAGCTGCGCCTGGCCGCGGCCTTGCGGATCTTCGGCCGGCTCGGCTTCGGAGAGGGGATCGCCGGGCACATCTCCGTGCGCGACCCCGAGCACCGCGACCGCTTCTGGGTGAACCCGTTCGGGGTCTCGTTCAAGCTGGTGACCGTGCAGGACCTGATCTGCGTCGACAGCGCCGGGGTGGTCGTGGAAGGAAAGCACAAGGTCAACCCGAGCGCTTTCGTCATCCACTCCGCCATCCACGAGATGCACCCCCACGCCGAGGCCGCCGCCCACGCCCACACCTTGCACTCGCGCGCCCTGGGCTCGCTGGAGCGGCTGCTGCTGCCCCTGGACCAGGAGTCAGCGGCCTTCTACCAGGACCAA
>DASWNX010000018.1 GCA_036399055.1 Jatrophihabitans sp. | reverse complement strand
TCCGACGCGCCGACGCCGGCGCTGCTGGCTTCGACGGCTCGGCGCCGGCGGCAGGGCCGGGGCTGGGGCGAGGGGCGGTGGTGGACCCCTCGGCGGACCCCTCGGCCGCGCCGGCGGCGGAGCTGGCAGCGCCCGAGTGATCCTCGGCAGCCGGGTCGTGGGCAGCCGGGTCCGCGGCGCCCGGGTGATCCTCGGCAGCCGGGTCGTGCGGGGAGCGCCGGGTCATGACACCGACACCGACTGCAGGTCATCCATCAGCCACTTGCCCTCGATCAGCCTCATGGTCACCTGCGATCGATTCTGGGCTGCGGTGCTGGACTTGCCGGTCGCGTCCACCCGCAGGGTGTCGGAGGCGACCACGATCACGGCCGACTTGCCGTCGAAGCTGACCAGGCCGGCCCCCGAGACCGAAGCGCCGGCGTCCTGCTTGAGCTGGGTGAGCCTGCTCTTCAGGGTCGCCTTGTTCGCCTGCCACTGGGTGGCCTTGGCCGGGGTCAGGCCCGCCAGCGCCACCGAGAAGTCGGCGTCGAAGCTCTTGCGGCGATAGGTCTGCAGGTTGATCGTCTGCTGCTTAGCGGCGTTGACGGCTGCTTGCTCGGCCGGACTGAGGCCACTGGCGCCACTGCTGCGGTGCGTCAGCCGCAGACCGATCAGCACGGCGGTGACCACCAGCAGGGCGGCGACCAGCGCAGCCAGGACGGGCAGCACGCCGCGTGGCAGCCCAGCACGTGCCGGTCGGGTCATCGCCGACTCCCTCATTCAGTGCTCCGGCTCAGCGCAGGCCGCCGGTGAGCAACGGCAGCCACGAATTGTCGGCCAGCAGCCCCGCCGCGGCCATCGAGCCGCCGAGCTGGACGGTGGCGGGCTGGTTGGACACCCGGGGGTAGACGGTACCCCCACCACCGGTGGTCACCGGATCGCCGCCCGGCGTGTTCTGAGCGCCTCGCACGCTGGTCACCGAGCCGCGCGGCATCGCGCACCGCGCCGAGGTGTTGATGGTGCTCGGCCCGGTCTCGCTGGGCCTGCGGATAGTGGTGCCCTCGTAGCCCGCTCGGCAGGACGGCGGGTCATCGACATTCATCACGAGTCCGAAGTGCGCGGTGCCGTCGCCCGGGGTGACGGTGAAGCCACCGGCCACAGCTGCCGGGTAGATCACCAGGATCGACTCGATGCCGTTCAGGTGCGAGACCATGATCTGGTTGACCGACGTCAGGTTGGCCAGCAGCAGATCCAGGTCCGAACGGTTACTGGCCAGAAACTGGCGCACGGTGTCCAGCTCGCCGGGCCCGTCGGTCAGCAGCGCCTTCAGGTCGCCGTCGCTGGCCTTGAGCTGCGCGGTCAGCAGGTTCAGGTTGTGCGCCCAGCCCTTGATGGCCGATCCGGAGTCCAGCTGGGTCTTCAGCGTCGTCTGCCCGTTGTCGATGAGCCTGAGCGTCTCGGGCAGCGCCTGCTGGGCCCGGGCCAGCAACTTGTCTCCTGCGTCCAGCAGCGCCTGCAGGTCCGGTCCGCGGCCTGCGAAGGCCTTGCCGAGCTCGGTGATCAGGATGTTCAACTTGGCTGAGTCGATGTCGGACACCAGGTCATCGAGGTTCTGCAGCAGCACCTGGGTCGCGATCGGCACCTGCCCGGCCTTGCTGAGCACCGCCCCGTCAGTGAGGTAGGGGCCCTCGACTCCGGCAGGTTCGATGTTGACGTACTGCTCGCCGACCGCAGAGCGGTTGGAGACGTAGGCCTGCGAGTCCACCGGGATCGCCGGCTTGGCGCAACTGGTGAGGTTGAGGTCCACCCGCACGCCACGGATCTGGCGTCCGTCGGCCCCGGCGTAGTCCAGCAGGTGCAGCTGGCCCACCTGGCCGACTGTGACGCCCCGGTAGGTGACCTCGGCGTCGGTGAAGATGCCGCCGGAGTCGGGGAAGTCGGCGCTCACCGTGCAACCGCTCGGGCCGAACAGCGTGGAGCCGAGGCCTACGTAGTTGAACCCGACGTAGCTCACACCGAGCAACGAGAGCACGACGAACAGCAGCAACTGGACCTTGGTCGATCGCCTGATCATGGCCCTCAGCCACCCAACCCGGTCAGCCCGCTGGCGGCCGGACTCGGAGCTTGCTGGGTCACCGGCAGAGGCGTCGGAGGCGGCTTGAGCAAGTTGTCCAGCAGGTGGGACAGGTTCAAATCGGCGGTCAGGTAGAGGTTGGTGTAGTCGCCCTTGACGCCGTTGACCGCGGTCCGCGGGAAGGGGTAGGTCGCCAGCAGTTCCAGGGACTTCGGCAGCGCCTCCCCGGCCAGAGTCAGCTGGGTCATCACCGGGTTCAGGCTGGTCAGCGCCGAGACGAAGTCGTCCTGGGAGGCGTTGACCACCTTGACGGCGACCGTGCTGAGCTTGTCCAGGCTGCGCAGCAGGGTGACGAACTGGGTCTTCTCATCCGCCAGGATCTTCACCGCCTGCGGCATGGTGTCCAGGGCGCCGGCCAGCACCTGCTTCTGGTTGTTCAGCCGTCGGGCCAGCGCGTCGAGGTTGTCGATGGCGCGCAGGATCCGCCCCTTCTGGGTGTTCAGGGCGGTGGTGAGGATGCTGGCCTGGGACAGCAGGCTGCGGATGTCACCGGTATGCCCGGACAGGACCTCGTTCAGCTCGTGGGTGATGGTCTTGATCTGCTCCAGGCCGCCGCCGTTGAGCAGCAGCGACAGCGCGCCCAGCACCGCCTCGAGCTCGGGAGTGGAGCCGGTGCGGCCGATGCCGATGTGCGGATAGGCGTAGCCGGCGTGCGGGGCGCGCGACAGCGGCACCGGGTCGCTGACCTCACCGGCCGGCGGGTAGGACAGCGACACGAACTTCTCGCCCAGCAGCGAGGTCTGCCGGACCTGGGCATGGGCGTTGGCGGGCAGAGTGACATCGCCGTTGACCACCACCTGCGCCCGAGCCTGCCAGCCCACCAGCGTGACCGACTCGACCTTGCCGACAGTCACGTCATTGACCTTGACCGAGGACTGCGGAACCAGGTCGAGCACGTCGTCGAAGTCGATCAGGACCCGGTACGGATGGCTGCCCAGGTCGGCGCCGCCGGGCAGCGGGGCCGAGTACAGGCCGTGGAAGCCGCACCCCGACAGTGCCAGCGCGGCCACCGTCGCCGCTGCCATGGGCCGACTCAGCCGGCCGGCCTGGCCGACCCGGCGGATGACCGCCGCCCTCAGCCGCGCCATCACCAGCCGCGTCATCACCAGCCGCGCCATCATGAACCGCCCAAGGGGGGTAGGCCGATGAGGCCGCCGACGCCGGGCGTCCCGTTGAGGATCGGCAGGCCGCCGATCACCTTGGCGATGGCCGTGCACGTGTCGGCGATGACCCCGGTGGCCGGCAGGTTCTTGGTGGCCTTGAGCGCTGCGCAGATCACGGCCGGGTCGAGCGGGTTCTGGGTGCCGCCGAGGTTGTCACGGGTGTCCAACGTCCCCGCCGCAGCGTTGTAGGTGTGGTTGAGGTTCGACAACGCCACCGGAGCGACGGCCAGCACCTCGTTCAGGGCGGCTCGCTGCTTGTTCAGCACGCCCACGACCTTCTTCATCCCGACGATGTCGGCGTGGAGGCTGTCACCGTGGGTCTTGAGGAAGCCGGCGATGTCGCGTAGCGCCGCGTTGAGGTTCTTCAGCGCGGCCGCCAGTGAGCCCCGCTCCTGCGCCAACGACGAGGTCACCTGGTCCAGTTGGGTGTTGAACTTGCGCACCTGCGCGTCGTTGGCGACCAGCGCGTCAGTGAAGACCTGCAGGTTCTTGACCGTCCCGAACAGGTCTTCGCGGCCCTCCGACAGCGTCCGCACCGCCTTGGACAGGTCCTGCACGGTGCTGCCCAGTGCCGCCCCGTTGCCGTCCAGGTTGGCCGCGCCTACGTCGATCAGGTTCGACAGCGGGCCCTTGCCGCCGGACGAGGACGAGTTGGCGCCCTTGGGGCCGAGCGCCACGTTCAGCTTGTCCAGGGCCGCGTAGATGTCATCGAGCTCGACCGGAGCCGCGGTCTGACTCATCGGAATGGCGGCGCCACCGGCCAGCACCGGGCAGCCGGAGGCGCACGAGTCGAAATCGGCCAACTGCACGTAGCGGTCTGACACCAACGACGGCGGGATGATCGCCGCGCGCACCACCTTGGCGTCGTCGGAGTAGGCCGGCAGCTTGATGTCCTTGTCGTACTTCATCTTGACCAGCACGCCGTCGCCGTCCGGCGTGACCTTGGTGATGGAGCCGATCTTGATGCCGTGCAGCCGGACGTCTGATCCGGCGTACAGGCCGACGGCCCGCTCGAAGCGGACCTGAACCGTCTTGGTCGAGTCTGGCCGCAGCACTGACACCAGCCCGGCGACCACGGCGACCAGGATGACCGCCGTGACCAGCTGGGACACCCGCTTGGGCATCGCGTGCGCGGGCATTACTGACCCACCCCGGTCATGGTGCCGAGCAGGCCGGCCGCCGACAGGTTCTGGATGTAGGTGTCAAACCACCGTCCGTTGCTCAAGGTGTTGGCGAAGACCCGGTAGAACGGGCCGAGCAGGGCCAGGCTGCGGTCGATGTTGTCGAGATTCTTCTCCAGGATGTCCAACACCCCTCTCAGCTGATCAAGGGCCGGCTTGAGCGCCCTGGTGTTGTCGCTGACCAGGCCCGAGATCTGCAGCGACAGCGCCGAGGTGTTCAGGAACAGGGTCCGGATCGCCTCTCGCCGGGCGTTGAGCTCGGTGAGCAGCAGGTTTCCATCGGTGAACAGCTTGGCGATCTCGGCGTCCCGATCGGCCAGCACGCCGGTCACCGCGTTGGCCCTGGCCAGCAGGGTGCGCAGCGCCTGGTCACGCGAGGCGATGGTGTTCGACAGCCGGGACAGCCCGTCCAGGGTCGCCCGGACCGAGGCCGGGGTGTTCTTGAAGGTCTCGGCGATCGTGTCCAGCGAGCGGCCCAAAGCCTTGGTGTCGATCGCGCCGACGGTCTTGGTGAGATCGGAGAAGGCCGGATAGATGTCGTAGGGCGTCAGGGTCCTGGCCAGCGGGATCTCCTCGGACGGGTTCTGCTTGCCCGCACCCTGGGAGTCCAGTTCGAGGTATTTGCGCCCGAGCACCGTCTTGATCTTGATGATCGCCTCGGTCTGGTCGCCGATGAACGCCTTCTTGACCCGGAACGACACCTTGACGTTGTGCGCCGTCGGGCCGTTCAGCGACACCCCGGTGACGGTGCCGACCTTGACCCCGGCGATCCGGACCTCGTCCTCAGCCACCAGGCCCGAGGCCTCGGAGAAGATGGCCGAGTACTGGGTGCCACCGCCGATGAGCGGCAGCTTGGCGGCGTTGAAGGACGCCCACAGCAGCGTCGCGATCAGCACCAGGCCGATGGCGCCGATGGTGACCGGGTTGCGAGAGGCGAACGAGCGCCCACGCGGCGCCCGCTTGAGCTTCTGGGACTTCAACAGCCTGGCCATCAGGAGCACCTCGCCGGCGGGAACGGCGTGGGCAGTCCCGGGGTCAGCTCGATGCCGCCGGGCAACACCACGGTGCCCTCCATCGAACACAGGTAGAAGTTGAACCACGATCCGTAGGTGGCGGTCCTGGTCAGCGTGGCCACCTTGTTGGGCAACCGTTGCAGCACGCCGTCGACGGTGCTGCCGCCGGCGTTGATGGTCTTGGCCAGCCCCGTCAGGTCCTCGATGTCCTGCTTGAGCGGCGGCCGGGACTTGTCCAGCAGGCCTGCGGTGGCCGAGGTCAGGTTGTTGATTCCGGTGATCGAGGCGCCGATGACGGCGCGATCCTCAGCCAGGCCCGAGACCCACCGCTGCAACTGCGTGATCAGGTCCGACAGCTTCTGATCGCGCTGGCCGAGCGTGTCCAGCACCGAGGACAGGTTGTCCACCAGGTCGCCGATGACCTTGTCCTTGTCAGCCACCGCCGACGTCAGCTCGGCGGTCTGGCGCATCAGGTTCTCGACCGTGCCGGCCTCGCCCTGCAACGTCTGGATGATCTGCGTCGACAAGCTGTTGATCTCCTCCGGGTTCAGCCCGCTGAAGAGCGGCTTGAAGCCGGCGAACAGGGTGCTCAGGTCCAGGGCGTTCTGGGTCTGGCTGAGCGGGATAACGGCCTTCGGCTTGAGCGTCGCCTCGGCTACCCCGGGGATCCGGCTGCCCTGCTCGATGGCCAGGTAACGCTGACCCACCAGGTTGCGAAAGCGCAGCTTGGCCCTCACCCAGCTCGACAGCGGACGGTCCACCGAGACGTTGAACTTGACCTGGGCCACGAACGGAGCAGTCGCGGAATCTGCGGCGTTCGGCTGGCGGACCAGCTTGATGCCCTGGATGGAGCCGACCCGCACCCCCGACACCCGGACATCGTCGCCGACCAGCAGGCCGGTCGCGTCGGTGAACAAGCCGTAATAGCTGTGGGCCTTGCCGTAGCCGGCGTTGGTGATGGTCGCCGCCAGCACATAGGTCGCCATCGCCGTCACCATCAGAAAGGCGATCAGCTTGACCAGTGGCGAGAGCAGGCCCCTCATGTCAACACCTCTTCGCGCGAGCGCTCATCGGCCGCTCGCTGCGCTCCTCGGCGCCAAGGCGCCTGCGATGCTGGCTCGCTCATGACAGCTTCACCTCGCTGCCGCGCAGCAGCGGTCCGACCAGCAGGTTGGCCAGCGCCGGCACCTTCGCCGGGTCATCGCCGTAGTGGCCCGAGATCAGCGCTGAGATCAACTTGGTCTCCGCCGCCGAGCCGACGCCGCTGCCGTGGTAGGCAGCCCGGTCAGCGCTGGGCAACGGCCCTGCGGGGCCCGACCCCGGAGCGCCGTCGGGAAAGTGCACGCCGGGGAACGGCTGGGCCGGGTTCGGCAGGCCGTAGCAGTGCGGCTGGCCCTTGACCAGCCTGGGCTCGTTGCCCGGCACGTACTTGCCCCGGGCGTTGACGAACTCCAAAGTGATGTGCAGGCCAGGCTGCTTGCCGCCGAAGGTGTCCTCCAGCCGGGGTTCCAGCTCTGCCAGGCCTTGAGCCAGGCACGGGTACTCGGGTGAGAAGCGGGCCAGCACTGCCAGGATCTTGGCCGAGGACGCCGCCAGCTGGATCAGGTAGTCCCCGTCGGCGTTGAGGAAGGCGTCGATCTCGTTGGACGTCGAGGTCGCCGCGGTCAGCAGTTGGTCCAGCGCCTGCGGTCGGCTGCTGATCGTCCGCGAGGTCGTCTGCAGATTGCTCAGGCTGGCCAGCAGGTCAGGCGCGGCGTCGTTGTAGAGCGATGCCACCTGGCCGAGCTTGTCCAGGTCATCGACCAGCGTCGGCACCTTCGGGTTGAACTTCAGCAGGTAGCGGTTGAACGAGGCCAGGTTGTCCCCGAGCTGCTTTCCACGCCCTTGCAGCGCGGTGGCCAGCGCGGTCAGCGTCGCCTTCAGGTCTTCAGGGTGCAGGGCCAGCAACACCGGATAGAGGTCAGTGAGCACCTTCTCGACCTCGATGGCGTCGCGACCGCCCGAGAGGGTGTCGCCGGAGCGGACCGGACGGGCCTTTGCCGCGGGCAGGTCGGTGGGCACCTGCAGTGCCACGTACCGCTCGCCGAACAGGGTCTTGGGCAGCAGCAGGGCGCTCGCGCCGACCGGGATCAGCTTGGCCTTCGACGGGTTCAGCGCCAGCTTGATCCGGGCCCGGGTCTCGGGCTGCTGGCCGTTGGCGGCGGGCACGTTGTAGGTCGAGATCTTCCGGACGGTGCCGACCAGGATGCCCCGCAGCTTCACATCGGACTGCAGCTGCAACTGCGCGCCGGTGTGGTCGGTGTCGAGGGTGACCAGGGTGACCTTGGTGAACACCTGCTGGTAGGCCGCGATCGACAGGCTCAGCAACCCGGCCAGCACTGCCAGGAACACCAGGCCAGCCAGTCTGGTCTTCACCTTCTTGCCCACGCTGACGCCGCTCACCCCATCACCCCGCGATCCGGACAGTGGTGGTGGTGCCCCAGATGGCCAGCGACAGGAAGAAGTCGATGACGTTGATGGACACGATGGCGGTGCGGACCGCCCGCCCGACCGCGACTCCGACTCCGGCCGGGCCGCCCTTGGCGGTGTAGCCGTAGTAGCAGTGCGTCATCACGATCACGATCGCGAACACCAGCACCTTGAAGAAGGACCAGAGCACGTCGGTGGGCGGGAGGAACAACCGGAAATAATGGTCATAGGTGCCGGTGGACTGGCCGTAGTACATCGTCGCGATCGTCCGAGCCGACAGGTAGGAGCACAGCAGGCCGATCACGTACAGCGGGATCACCGCGACGAAGCCGGCGATCAGCCGGGTGGTCACCAGGAACGGCAGCGACGGGACCGCCATCACCTCGAGCGCGTCGATCTCCTCCGAGATGCGCATCGCGCCCAGCTGGGCGGTGAACCCGCAGCCCACGGTCGCCGACAGCGCCAGGCCCGCGACCAGCGGGGCGATCTCGCGGGTGTTGAAGTAGGCCGAGATGAACCCGGTGAAGGGAGCGGCGCCGAGCTGGTTGAGCGCGGCATAGCCCTGCAGGCCGACCTCGGTGCCGGTGAAGAAGGACAGGAAGGCGATCACGCCGACCGTGCCGCCGATGACCGCCAGCGCCCCCGTTCCGAAGGTGACCTCGGCCAGCAGCCGCAGCACTTCCTTCTTGTAACGCCGCAGGGTCCGCGGCGTCCAGGCCAGCGCCTTGACATAGAACAGCAACTGCTCGCCGAGATCGTCCAGGGCGCCGACCGGCCGGCCCGCGGCTCGCCTGGCCGAGGTCATCAAGGAGGTCATCGAGTCAGGACCCCTTCGGCGGAACGACCTGGAAGTACACGGCCGTCATCACGAAGTTGACGAAGAACAGCAGAAGAAAGGTGATGACGACGGACTGGTTCACCGCATCGCCCACGCCCTTGGGTCCGCCGCCTGCGTTGAGGCCCTTGTAGGAGGCGACCACCGCGGCGATCAGTCCGAAGACGATCGCTTTCAACTCCCCGGCGTACAGGTCCGGCAACTGGGCCAGCGCTGAGAAGCTGGCCAGATAGGCGCCTGGGGTGCCGCCCTGGAGCACCACGTTGAAGAAATAGCCGCCGGCCACCCCGACCACGCTGACCAGGCCGTTGAGCGCGGCGGCCACCAGCATGCAGGCCAGCACCCGCGGCACCACCAGCCGCTGAACCGGGGAGATGCCGAGCACCTCCATGGCATCGATCTCGTCGCGGATCTTGCGGCTGCCCAGGTCCGCGCAGATCGCCGAGCCGCCGGCGCCGGCGATCAGCAGCGCGCAGACGATCGGGCTGGCCTCTCGGATGACGGCCAGCACCGAGGCTGCGCCGGTGAAGGACTGGGCGCCCAGCTGCCGGGTCAGGGTGCCCAGTTGCAGGGCGATGACGGCGCCGAACGGAATGGCGACCAGCGCTGTCGGCAGGATCGTCACGCTGGCGATGAACCATGCCTGCTGGATGAACTCCCGACCCTGGAACGGGCGCTTGAAGGTCAACCGGACGACATCGAGGAACAGCGCGAACAGCCGACCGGCGTGGCCGATGCCGGCCGACGGTGACAGCGAGGTCATTCGGCCACCGGCTCATAGGCGGGCAACCGTGACCGGTGCTCGTCGTCCAGGGCTCGCTTGACCGCCTCCTGCGCCTTCTCGGGCAGGGTGTGCAGCATCTGCATCACCCGCTCCTGCCGCCGGCCCGCCGCCTTGCGTTCGGGCAGCCCGGGCGAGGGCAGCAGTTGTGGCGGCACACCGCTTCCAGTGGCGCCCTTCGGCCCAGTCCCCGGCGCCCGCGGCGCGCGGTCGTTGTCGGTCATAGCGGCCAGCTCCGCCGCGACCTGCCCGGCGTCCTTCTCCTCGGACATGCCGATCGGGCCCTCCCGGCGGCCGTTGAGGAACTGATCGACCACTGCCTCCTCAGAGGTCAGCAACACCTCTCGCGGGCCGAACATGACCAGCTCTCGGCGGAACAACAGGCCCAGGTTATCCGGCACCGTCCGAGCGGTGCCGATGTCGTGGGTGACGATGAGGAAGGTCGAGTCGGTCTGGGCGTTCAGGTCGACGATCAGCTGGTTCAGGTAGGCCACCCGCACCGGGTCCAGACCCGAGTCGGGCTCGTCGAACAGGATGATCTCGGGGTCCAGCACCAGGGCCCTGGCCAGGCCGGCGCGCTTGCGCATGCCGCCGGAGATCTCACCGGGCAGCTTCTTGTCGGTGCCGGTCAGCCCCACCATCTCAAGCTTCTCCGAGACGATCTTGCGAATCTCGGTCTCGCTCTTACGGGTGTGCTCGCGCAGCGGGAAGGCGATGTTGTCGTACAGGTTCATCGAGCCGAACAGGGCGCCGTCCTGAAACAGCACGCCGAACAGCTTGCGGGTCTCATAGAGCTGGTGCTCGCTGCACTTGGCCAGGTTGACGTCTTTGATCATGATCGAGCCGCGGTCAGGCTTGAGAAGGCCCACCAGCGTCTTGAGAAAGACCGACTTGCCGGTGCCGGACGGGCCGAGCATGACGCTGATCTCGCCCGGGGGCAGGGTGAGCGTGACATCACCCCAGATGACCTGCTTGCCGAAGGACTTGGTCAAGCCCTCGACGGCAACCTCGACTCCCACCCCGGCTCCTTTCTCGCCCGCGGACTCAATCCGAGAAAAGGCGCGCTGATCCACAGACTTCAAAGCAGCATCTGGGCCTAACAACGACCTAGCCGGCCATCGGTTACCGCCTATGACGCCAGCGTGTGCGAATCCTGGCAAAGAGTAGCCATGGGTGAGGGGTTCAGGGAGTGGGAAACGGTAAAAGCTGGTGAATCGGTGCGGTGAGCAGGGGGGCACCCGCTCGCCGGAACGGCGGTGGGGGCGGCCCGCTTTCGCGGACCGCCCCCACCGTCGGAACTCAGGTGTGCTGGAACTACTTGACGGTCACCGAGGCGCCGGCGCCTTCCAGGGCTGCGCGGGCCTTCTCCGCCGCCTCCTTGTTGACCTTCTCCAGGACCGCCTTGGGAGCGCCGTCCACCAGGTCCTTGGCCTCCTTGAGGCCGAGGCTGGTGAGGGTGCGCACCTCCTTGATGACCTGGATCTTCTTGTCACCGGCAGCTTCGAGGATGACGTCGAACTCATCCTGCTCTGCCTCGGCCTCGGCAGGCGCGCCACCGGCCGGACCGGCAGCGGCGACCGCGACCGGAGCGGCGGCGGTGACGTCGAAGGTCTCCTCGAACTGCTTCACGAATGCCGACAGCTCGAGAAGGGTGAGCTCCTTGAACGCGTCGATGAGCTCGTCAGTGCTGAGCTTGGCCATGATGTGTCCTTTCTGTATCGCCGGGAAAGCCGGCAGATGGGTTGGTTACTGCTCCGCCGGCTCGGCGGGAGTGTCGGTTGCTGTCTGCGGGGCAGAAGCCTCGGCAGCGTCGGCAGAAGCCTCGGCTGCGTCGGCGGGCGCCTCGGCTGCGTCGGAGGATTCGACCGCGGTCTCGGACGCCGGTGCGGCGGCCTCACCCGGAGTCTTGTCCTCCAGTGCCTTGGCCAGCCTGGCGACCTGCGACAGCGGCGCCTGGAACAGGCCCGCGGCGCGGCTCGGCAGTGCCTTGAGGACACCGGCGATCTGGGCCAGCAACACCTCACGGGACTCCAGATCAGCGATCTGGTTGACCTCGGCGGCGCTGATCGACTTGCCCTCGACCACGCCGCCCTTGATGACCAGCAGCGGGTTGGCCTTGGCGAAATCACGCAAACCCTTGGCGGCCGCGACCGGGTCGCCCTTGACGAACGCGATCGCGGTCGGCCCCACCAGCAGGCTGTCGTCGATGCTGACGCCGGCTTGGGCGGCGGCCCGTCGGGTGAGGGTGTTCTTGACCACGGTGTAGGTGGTGTCCCCGCCCAACGCTTGGCGAAGCTGCGTCACCTGCTTGACGGTCAACCCGCGGTACTCGGTGATCACCGTCGCCGAGGATGCGTTGAACTGGTCGACGATCTCGGCGACCGCACCGAGCTTCTCTTTGTTCGGCATGTCCCTCCTCTCTTGCACGTCTGCGCCGGCTCGCCAGCGGTGGGCGGCCGATCAACCTCGGAACACAGAAACGCCCCGGCGCAGGGCGCACGGGGCGAATGAGGAGTCTCGCTACCGGGCCATCCTGCGCGGGTCGCTCCGGCGCTTCGGAGCTGTTCGGTCGCATGTGCGCACGCGACAACCAGCGGTCTTCGGGTGGTTCGAGGTCGATGCTACGTGCCTGGGGACTCCCGTCCAAATCCAGTTGCCGAGCCGATCACCAGCTCGAGCCGAAGCAGACGAACGGCGCGGGCGTGCTGGACGCGGCGCAGGCCTGGGCCAGCGCCGACGCAGAGTCCAGGCCGCCGGACAGCGCCACGTGGTAATCGGTCATCACCTCGGCCGCGACGTCGTCAGGCACCCGGGCGACTCCCGAGATCACCGACCGGGTGCCCAGCCGCAGCAGCACGCTGGTGAGCCCGAGGGCCTCGTCACCGGTCCGGATGGTCGCCTGGCCGAGCTCGCAGGCCGACAGCACCACATGCTCGGCGGCCCGGCTGGTGAGGTCGAGCTCGTAGGCGAACAGCGGGCCGTCGATCAGCCGGATCAGGGAGAACAGCGGGTTCTCG
Organism: Jatrophihabitans sp.; assembly: GCA_036399055.1. NCBI lineage: Bacteria > Bacillati > Actinomycetota > Actinomycetes > Jatrophihabitantales > Jatrophihabitantaceae > Jatrophihabitans > Jatrophihabitans sp. Next base: position 136,339 of record DASWNX010000018.1, on the reverse strand, counting down.
GCATTGTGCTGACCGTGCGCGGCCACGTGCACCACGGTGGCCGAGGCCAGCGCGGACACCAGCTCGGCACGACCGCCTTGGGCGCCGGTCAGCACCCGCGCCCCCGGCCAGGCCCTGCCGATCGCGAGGACCTCCTTCTCGGAGTGGGTCAGGTCCGGCCCGGCCACCCCCACCACCGGCCCGTTGCCCCGCCCGGCCGGCCGGTTGGCTGCCAACCAGGCCGTCGCCGAGGGCGCCACCACCACCGGGCGGCCTCTCATCGGCGCCAGGTTGGTCCACGGCAACGCGGCCAGGATCCCGGTCGGCACGATCACCACCCGGTCCTCAGGCAGCGCCAGCGGGGCAAGCAACAGCTCCGCAAGCCTGGACAGCGACCGGTTCAAGGTCGCGCAGACCGCGGCGAGCAGCGCCTGCGGCAGGTTGGACTGGGCCAGCACGTCAAGGTCGGCCCTAACCCGGCGGACCGTCTCCGACACCGTCACGCTGTCGCCGAGGGGCACGATCCGGGACCGGCCGTGGGCGAGCACGACCGCGTGCAACCGGCCGCCGACGTCGAAGTAGCACACCAGCGCCGTCTCGGCACGGCTCAGCTCCGCCTCTATCTGAGCCAAGGAGGCCGGCCTTGGAGCGCTTCCGGTGCCCGCTGTCTGCCAGGAGCGAGCCCGCAGGTCCCGCTGCAGCTCGGCGATCCGGCGTCGCTGCGCGGTGGCCTTCTCGGCGGCCGCGGCGTCGGACTGGATCAAGCGCAGCCCCTCGACCGCGCGCCGCAGCTCAGCCAGCAGTTCGGCCGCCACCGGGTCCGTGGGCGCGCTGACTCCCGGCAGCCTGCTCGAGGTCGCCCGCCCGCGCTCGATCGCGGCCAGCACGCCGGCCGGCTTACCCTCGGCCAGCGCCATGGCCAGGCCCAGCTCGGCGAGCTGACGGCCGTGCACAGCGCTGGCAGTCTGCAGGTCGATGCAGCCGAACTGGGCTTGGTGGTTGGCAAGCTCGGTCAGACCGGTGCGGATCTCACGTCGGGCGCTGGTGACGTCCTGGCCTGCGATGGACAACCGGGCTCGCACCAGCCGGGTCTGCAGCCGGGCCGAGACCGGGTCAGCGGTCCGGATCGGCCCGGCCTCAGCGGCCACCGTGCGGGCCTGCTCCGTCTGCCCGGCGCGAAGCAGCGCCTCGGCGGCGATCAACTGGCTGGTCCTGGCCTGGGTGTCCAGGCCCGCCGTGCGGAATTCCGACGCCAGCCGAAGCGCCGGTCCGGCCAACCGGCTGCCAGGGCGGCCGGCTGCCAGGTCGGCGTGCAGCAGCACCAGCTCGGCGTCGCGGCGCCACCGGTCATTGGAGCGTCGGCGGAACCGGTTGCGGGCAGTGGCCGCCAGCCTGCGCGCCGCCGCGGTCTCACCGTCCAGCAAGGCGCACTCGGCCCGGGCCAGTTCCACCTCGGCCAGCTCCTTGTGCAGCCGCTCGGCCCGGAACAGCGCGGCCGCCTCGATCAGCGAGTCATCGGACTCCCGGTGCAGGCCGGCCTCCAGCAGCACCCGGGCCCGGTCCAGCAGCGCGACCGCGAGGGACACCTTGGCGTCGATGGCCTGCGCGTCGTCCATGGATCTCAGGGCCATCGCCAGGTTGCCGGCCAGGAACTCCAGATAGCCCAGATTGTGCCGGGCCTTGAACTCCTCCACCCGCAGGCCGTGCGCGGCGGCGAGCTCCGCTGACTGGCTGAGATCCTGCCTGGCCGCGGTCAACTGACCGCGATACAGGTGCAGGCTGCCCCGGTTGAGCAGGATGTTGCTGGCATGCGCCGGCTCGGCGTGATCGATCAGGGCGACCGCGGAGTTCAGGTGCTCCAGACCGGCCTCGAAATGCCCGGCCCGGACGTGGATGTAGCCGTTCTGCAGGTGCAGCAGGGCGCTCAGTTCCGGATGCTCGCTCAGCTCGACCAGGCGCTCAGCCTCGGCCAGCGCGGCCAGCCCGCGCTCGGCGCCGTTGAGCTCGGACTCGCTCATGGCCAAGCTGATCCAGATGCGAGCTGCCATCAGCCGAGCCTGGCCGCTGGCGTGCTCGCCCAGGGCCGGCAGCGACAGGGCCCGCCGGAACAGTTTGGCGGCACGCAGCGGATGGCCGGCGTTGTTGTGCTCGACGCCCAGCGCGTGCAGCCGTCTAGCTTCGGCCAGACCCGCGCTGTCAATGCGGATCATTCCGTGACCCTACCCACTCAGCGCGCGGCTGGGCCGCGAATCAGCGTGCAGGCGCTGGATGGCTCTGCGGGCTCACGCGGGGCGCCGGACGTCGGTCAGCAGTTCCAGCGCGCTCCAGCCCCGGTCCAGCATCGTGGCGGCGTCAGAGGTGTCCAGGCTCTTGGACTCCCACAGGACCTTGGCCAGCTCTGCGGCCAGGATCGGCGCCGCGAACGACGTGCCGCTCCAGGTGGAGAAGCCGCCGTAGAAGTTGTCCGGGTCGATGGTGGAGCGCAGTCCGCTGCCGTGGGGGTGAACGGCGGCGACCGGCTGCAGGGAGCCGTTGAAGGTGGTCGGCATGGTGCTCACCAGGGCCGCGCCCTGACGGTGACAGCACACCCAGTCACCGGCGTTGCTGAACAGCGCGACCGATCGCAGGTCCGGATTGAGCGCGCCGACGCTGATCACCGGCAGCACGTTGGGCTCGACGGCGTTCCATTGACCGCCCACGTGCGGCGCGAATCCGGCGGGATAGAAGTGCCTGGCGGTCGCGTCGTTACCGGCCGCCGCGACGATCGCGACGCCGAGCTCGCCGAGCGCGCGAAGCGTCTCGAGCAGCAGCTGGTCATAGGCGAAGTCGGCGGGCAGCTCGTGGTAATAGCCCAGAGACAGCGAGATGACGTCGACCAGCCAACTGGGCTTGTTCAGCGCCTGGGCCAGCGCCTGACGCAGCAACAGCCGGTTCAACGCCTCCAGCAGGTCGCCTTCGGGCACCGCGCCGTCGCCGTACATCACCCGGATCGCGAGGATGTTGGCATCGGGGCAGATCTGCCGTATCAGTCCGGCGATGAAGGTGCCGTGGCCGGCGTCCGGGTCCAGGGTGCCCTCCAGCGGGTTGTCCAAGTACCCGCTGACCTCTGGGTCGGTCGCCGGGTCGGTGTGGCCGATCGGCAGGCTTCCGATGTGGGGGTGGCGTTTGACGATCGAGGCCGGCAACCAGGGGTGCTTGCCGACGCCGGTGTCCAGCACCGCCACGACCGGCCGCCGACAGGGCTTGTCATCGTGGGAGACCCGGGTGGGCGGCGCTCCCATCCAGGTGACCGGGGCCCGGCCGCCGTGTCCGGGGATGCCGTACTGCGAGCTGACGCCGACGCTGCCGCCGCCCATGTAGGGCACTCCGTCCGCACCCCCGCCACCCATGTATGGGGCGCCGCCCATGTGCGGGGCGCCGGAGACACCGGCGGAGTGCTGCATCCCGTCGGTCGCGGTGAGCAGGTGATCCAGGCTGACCTGGGAGGCCGCCGGGTTGTCCGACCCGACGATGGAACGGAAGCTCTGCAGCACCTGCCAGGCGTCCGGCGGCGCGGCCGGCTTGTCGCTGGCCGGCTCAAGCCGAACCCGGGTGGCCAGCACCCGCAGCGCCAGGTCTTCAAGGCCGGCCTGCCGAGCGAGCCCGAGCAGCTTGGCGTCGGCCTGGTCGAAGACCAACCGCAGGTTCGACTCGGAGGCGGCCTGGTTGAGGGCGGGCAGCACCTCGTCATCGAGCTTGACCGAACGGACCAGCAGCCGCCAGCCGACATAGACGGTCGGACGGATCGCCGGCTGACCCGGCAGCCGAACGGCGCTGGAGGGGTCGAGCAACCGGCCGCCATGCTTGTTGAGCACTTCTGGCGGCGGGTTGAGGCTGGGTTCACGCCGCCGCCGTGGTGGCCGCGCCGCGCCGAGGTCGTCAGGGGGCTGGGTTGAGCTCATGTGATCCTCGACGGTTGCTTGAGCCCGAAGGCCTTGGTTGCCTTGTCAGATCTCGACGGCGGGCGTCATGACCGGGGGGTGGGCGCCCGGGTCGGCGGCGCTCACCACGAACCGGGTCAGGCCGTGCGCGACGTCCTCGAAGACGAACCTGCCGTCGGCGTCGGCCGAGACCCGACGGGTCAGCGCGCCCTGGTGCAGTTCGACGACGGCCTCGGCGCCGGGAGCGATCCAGCCGTCGATCCGCACCCGGTCCGGGCCGTCCGGGCTGAGCGCGACCATGGTCGTCAGGCTCTCGCTGGTGAAAGTCAAAGTGTTGACGACACTGGCCTGCTCGCCGCGGAAGGCCAGCGCAGGCTCGGGCAGCTGCTGCAGCTCGGCAAGCTCGGCGTTGAGCGCGTCCAAGGTGATGCTGAACTGGAGCCGGTCCACCAAGTCCGAGGGAACCGGGTCGACCAGGTCGTACAGCTCAGCGATCATGGACAGGACGATCGCGTCCGAGGCGTCGAGCGGAGCTCCGGCCAGCCGCTCGTCAGGAATCTCGGAGGTGTTCATCGCAGCTCCCAACGAGCGTCGGCGGACAGTGAAGCGCGCAGCTTCGCAAGGCATCGGCCACGGGTCGGGCCGATACTTCCGATGGGCATGCCCAGCGAACGGGCCAGTTCCGGGTAATCAGGGCGGTCGGCGAAGGCGATCACCCGCAGCAGCGTCCGGCATCGTTCCGACAGCGCGGACACATGAGACCAGAGCACCTTCTGCGAGACGCCGCGCAGAACGACGCTTTCGGGCAGGTCGGAGTCAGGCGTCTGAAGGGCGTCCTCATCGATCTCGTAGGGCAACTGCCGCGCCTGCGCCTTCATCACCCGCCAGGCCTCCCGGCGGGCCGCGACGATCAGCCATTGCAACACCGCCCGCGGGTCTGAGATCGACTCGGTGCTGCGGACCAACGCCAGCCAGGTGGTCTGCAGCACGTCCTCGGTGGACTCCCTGTCCAGGCGTTGGGCGCGCACGGTGTGCCACAGGATCGGGGTGAGCATCGCCACCAGCTCACCCATGGCCTCGGAGTGACCTTCGCGGAAGCGCTGGAACACCTCCCCCGCGCGACTGGCCAGTGTTTCCTGTTCAGCTTCGGCATTGATCATCGCTGCCACATCCGTCGTTCGCACTCCCGCCGTCGCGTTGCTTGCCACCGCGGTTTCGCCTCAGATCAGAGCCTAGGACCTTTTCACCGCATGACAAGGAGGTAGCCGGCAGCTCGCTGATACATGGCGATGATGTGTCACCACCGCCAGTCATAGATCGCCGCGCGGCGATCTATGACTGGAAACGATCCATGTCTGAAACGAGGTATCAACGGCGGTGCTGTGGCCTCTGCCTAGGTGAGGATCACCGCGGTACGGCCGGCTCGGATGAGCACCCATTCGAGCCGGCTCGCGCCAGCAAGTTCCTCACAGCGGCCGTGGTCGTGACCCAGCAGCGGGGGGTCTGGTGCGCGGCCAGGCCGGCGAACCGGGGGCGCCCCGGGCAAGCAAAAGGGGCGGGCATCGCGCCCGCCCCTTTTCTCAGGCGTGAGCCTTGCTGTTCGCGGCGGTCTCGCACCGCTCGGAGGGCACTGCCCTGTCAGATCAGGCCTGCTGGGTCTCTTCCAGCAGGTTGCGCGTGCGCAGCGTGTCCACGGGGATGCCGGGGCCCATGGTGGTCGAGAACACCACCTTCTTCAGGTACTTGCCCTTGGCCGAGGCGGGCTTGGCACGCAGCACCTCATCCAGCGCGGCGCCGTAGTTCTCCACCAGCTGGTCGGCCGAGAAGGACGCCTTGCCGATGATCAGGTGCAGGTTGGACTGCTTGTCCACCCGGAATGTGATCTTGCCGCCCTTGATGTCAGCGACGGCCTTGGCGACGTCGGGGGTGACCGTGCCGGTCTTCGGGTTGGGCATCAGACCACGCGGGCCGAGGATCCGAGCGATCCGGCCGACCTTGGCCATCTGGTCCGGAGTGGCGATCGCGGCGTCGAAGTCGAGGTAGCCGTCGGTGATCTCCTGGATCAGGTCCTCACTGCCGACCTTGTCGGCTCCGGCGGCCCGAGCGGCTTCGGCCTGAGCGCCGGTGGCGAACACGATGACCCGGGCGGTCTTGCCGGTGCCGTGCGGCAGGCTCACGGTGCCACGCACCATCTGGTCGGCCTTGCGAGGGTCGACTCCCAGCCGCATCGCCACCTCGACGGTCGCGTCGAACTTGGCCGGCGAACTCTGGATGGCGACCTTGGCCGCCTCCAGCGGGCTGTAGATCTTGCTGGTGTCGACCAGCTTGGCGGCCTCTTGATATGCCTTGCTGCGCTTTGCCATTGAAGTCACTCCTTGCATTCGCGTGGTCTGACGGACGCCGGCGGTCGGCGCCCTCCCACTTGGTGAGGCGGTGTCGCTGTGAAACGGGGTCTTCCAGTGAAGCGGGTGTTTCCAGGAAAGCGATGTTTTAGGAAAGCGGTGTCGTCAGGAAAGCGGTGACGCCAGGAAAGCAGCGGCGACGCTAGTCCGAGACGGTGATGCCCATCGACCGGGCGGTGCCCGCGATGATCTTGGACGCCTGATCGAGGTCGTTGGCGTTGAGGTCTTCCATCTTGGTCTGAGCGATCTCGCGGACCTGCGCCATGCTGACCTTGGCGACCTTGGTCTTGTGCGGCTCGCCCGAGCCCTTCTCGACACCGGCAGCCGCCAGCAGCAGCCGGGCGGCCGGCGGGGTCTTGGTGACGAAGGTGAACGAGCGGTCCTCATAGACCGAGATCTCGACGGGCACGACCTGGCCGCGCTGGGCTTCGGTCGCGGCGTTGTAGGCCTTGCAGAACTCCATGATGTTCACACCGTGCTGGCCCAGCGCGGGACCCACCGGCGGCGCCGGGTTGGCCATGCCGGCCTTGATCTGCAGCTTGATGACCGCGGTGAGCTTCTTCTTCTTGGGAGGCATTTCGTCGTCTCTTCTTCTGAGGGGCGGGATGTGCGGGTCGGTCGGTGGCTAGATCTTGGAGACCTGGCTGAAGGAAAGCTCGACCGGAGTCTCCCGGCCGAAGATCGAGACCAGCACCTTGAGCTTGGCGTGCAGCGCGTCGATCTCGTTGATGGTGGCCGGCAGGGTGGCGAAAGGCCCGTCCATGACGGTCACCGACTCGCCGATCTCGAAGTCGACCACCTCGGTCGGAGCCGAGCCGGAGCCGTCCACGGCGCCGGTCGAGCCGGACTTGCCCGCGGCGCCGGACTTCTGCACGGTGGGAGCGAGGATCTTGATGACCTCGTCCATCGACAGCGGCGACGGCTTGGACGTGGCGCCGACGAAGCCGGTCACCCCGGGGGTGTTGCGCACCGCGCCCCACGAGTCGTCGGTGAGGTCCATCCGCACCAGGATGTAACCGGGGAAGACCTTGCGGTTGACCTGCTGGCGCTTGCCGTTCTTGATCTCGACGACTTCCTCGGTGGGGACCTCCACCTGGTAGATGTAGTCCTCCATGTCCAGGGAGGAGATCCGGCTTTCCAGGTTGGTCTTCACCTTGTTCTCATAGCCGGCGTAGGAGTGCACGACGAACCAGTCACCCGGCGCGCGGCGCAGTTGGGCGCGCAACTCCTCGACCGGGTCCAGGGCAGCCGGCTCACCGGCCTCCTCGACGGCCTCGTCGGCGCCGCTGGGCTGCTCAGAGCCCGCGTCGGGCTCAGAGCCTGCGTCCAACTCGGCGGCCGCCTTGGCCCAAGCCTCGTCGGCGCGGTCTTCGGCCGCCTCGTTGTACTTGTCCTCGGCGCTGATCCCGTAGACCTGGTCCTCGACGTCGAGGACGGGCAGGGCGACCTCGGCGTCCGGAGCGGCGTTCTGCTCGGAGGTGTTGCCGTCAGCCGCCGCGTCGTCCCCGGCGTTGTTGTGGAACTCGGTCACAGGCTCTCTTCCTTGCTATCGCTTAGTGCGGGTTGTCGTTCAGATGCGCCGCCGTGGCCAGGAGTGCCGGCCAACGGGCGTCCCGGTGCAGCTAGCCGAATATCGCCAGCACTGCCTTGGTCAGCCCGAAGTCGAGCAGCGCCACAATGGTCACCAGGACCACCACGAAGATCATCACCACGATGGTGTAGGTGATCATCTCCTTGCGGGAGGGCCAGAGCACCTTGCGCATCTCGGACACGGTCTCGCGGGTGCGCCGTTGCAACGCCCGGATCAGCGCCGGAAGCCACCGCCACAGGATGCCTAGCCCCCGGCCTGAGCCCGAATCGGGGCGCGACGACGGGGCGGGTGCGGCCTGTGTCTCAGTCACCGGTTTCTCCTCTCGGGCGCCGCCTCGTGCTCACCTGAGGTGAATACGGTGCGACGCTGACGCGCAGGGGCGGCAGGACTCGAACCTGCAACCGCCGGTTTTGGAGACCGGTGCTCTACCAATTGAGCCACGCCCCTTTGACCGGCCAGCCAGGCTGCCCTGCCAAAGTGAACCCATCTCACGCCGTGGAAACCAGCACGACCGCCGCCGAAGCGACAGGATGCGCGCACGCTTACGCACGGTCCGACATGGACCCGGAAAGCCAGTGTAAAGGGTCCCGACGCTGCGGCCAAAAGCCGCCTCCCGAGCGGGCTGCCACGGACGGCCGGCCAGGACCCGTGCCGACGCCGGCAGCTGCCGGTATCTGCGACGATGACAGTATGGGTATCCGCATCTCAGATCGAATCTCGGCCATCGCCGAGTCTGCCACCCTGGCCGTCGACGCTAAGGCCAAGGCGCTGAAGGCCGCCGGTCATCCGGTGATCGGCTTCGGCGCCGGAGAGCCGGACTTCGCCACTCCCGACTACATCGTGCAGGCAGCCCGTGAGGCGGCCAAGGAGTCGCGTTACCACCGGTACACCCCCGTCGCCGGGCTGCCCGAACTGCGATCGGCGGTAGCGGCCAAGACCCTGCGCGACTCCGGTTACGCCGTCGAGGCCTCCCAGGTCCTGATCACCAACGGCGGCAAGCAAGCGGTGTACAACGCCTTTGCCACGCTGCTGGACCCGGGTGACGAGGTCCTGCTGATCGCGCCCTACTGGACGACCTATCCCGAAGCCATCAAGCTGGCCGGCGGGACGCCGGTCGAGGTCCAGACCGACGAGACCACCGGGTACCTGGCGACCGTCGACCAGCTGGAGGCGGCCCGCACCGAGCGCACCAAGGTGCTGCTGTTCGTCTCGCCCTCCAACCCCTCCGGCGCGGTCTACCCGGGTGAGCAGGTCGCGGCGGTCGGCGCCTGGGCAGCCGAGCACGGCCTGTGGGTGGTGACCGACGAGATCTATGAGCACCTGGTCTACGGCGAGCACCGCAATGTCTCGATCGCCACGGCCACTCCCGCCCTGGCCGATCGGGTGGTGGTGCTCAATGGCGTGGCCAAGACTTACGCGATGACCGGCTGGCGGGTCGGCTGGCTGATCGGGGCGCCTGACGTGGTCAAGGCCGCCTCGAACCTGCAGTCACACGCCACCTCGAACGTGTCCAACGTCGCCCAGGTGGCGGCCCTGGCCGCGGTCAGCGGTGACCTGTCGGCGGTGGCCCAGATGCGAACCGCCTTCGACCGGCGCCGGCGATTGATGGTCGATCTGCTCTCCTCGATCGACGGGGTCATCTGCCCCACTCCCGGGGGCGCTTTCTACGCCTACCCTCAGGTCAAAGGCTTGCTAGGCCGCCGGCTGCGGGGCAGGACGGCGACCACCTCGGCCGAGCTGGCCGACCTGATCCTCGACGAGGTGGAGGTGGCGGTGGTGCCGGGCGAGGCGTTCGGCACCCCGGGCTACCTGCGGTTGTCCTATGCCCTGGGCGACGCGGACCTGGCCGAAGGCATCGGACGGATCCAGAAGCTGGTGGCTGACAGCTGACGGCCGGGTGGCTGAACTCGGCCGGCTGGGTGGCTGACAGCCGAGCGGGCTGCCAGCCGGGTCAGGACCGGTCGAGCAGGTCGGCGTACTCCGGGTGCTTGCGGATGTAGGCAGCGACGAACGGGCAGGCCGGCTCGACCCGCAGGCCCTGAGCCCGGATGTCGTCCAGGCAGTACCGCACGAGCTTGCTGGCCAGGCCGCGCCCGCCGAACTCCGGCGAGGTCTCGGTGTGCGGGATGACCACCACGTCGGCGCGGCGGAAGAAGTCGGCCAGCCCCACCCGACGTCCCTCGAGCCGGATCTCATAGCGTTGGGCGTCGTCGTTCCTGCTCACGGTGACCTCGTCACCGCCGTGAGGGGTCACACCCTCACCTTCCCGTGCTGTCATCAGGCCTCCAGCCTGACTCGCACCCGGGCCTTGGTCAGGACAGTCTGACCAGGCACCGAAGCGGTCAATTGAATCTCGGCGGTCTGGTCCGAGGAGTCCATCGAGCGAACCACGGCGCTGACCGCCAGCTGCGTGGGCGCATCCGCGGCCACCACCACCGGGTGGCTGAAGCGGACCTTGTAGTCCAGCACCGCGCCGGGGTCGCCGAGCCAGTCGGTCACCACTCGGATCGCGGTCGCCATGGTCAGCATGCCGTGCGCGATCACATCGGGCAGTCCCACCGCGACCGCGGTCTCCTGGTTCCAATGGATCGGGTTGAAGTCCCCGGAGGCGCCCGCGTAGCGGATGAGCGTCGCCCGCTCGATGGAGAAGGTCTGCTCGGGCAGCCTGGCGCCGACTGTCACGTCGGCGAAGCGGACGCTCATTCCTGCACCGCCGTGCCGCGGGCCACCAAAGTCGAGTAGGCGGTGACCACCAGCTCGCCGTCCAGCGTGGTGATGTCACCCCGAGTGGTGATCAGGTCGTTGCCGGCCGCCACCCGGACCGACTCCACCCGGACGGTCACCTGCAGCACATCGCCGGCCTGGACCGGCCGCGAGTAGCTGAACCGCTGCTCGCCGTGCACCACTTTGGAGTAGTCGAGCCCGAACTCCGGGTCGGCGATCACCTGCGAGGCCGCCCGCATCGACATGAGGATGGGAAAGGTCGGCGGAGCGATGACGTCGGAGTATCCACAGGCCTTCGCCGCCGCCTGATCGCGGTAGACCGGGTTGTCGTCCCCGATCGCGTCGGCGAACTCACGGATCTTCTCGCGGGCGACCTCATAGGGCCGGGTGGGCGGGTATACCCGCCCTTCGAATGACTGATCCAGCGGCATACCCCGCACGCTATCTCACCCGGTGTCGTGGGGCTGAAAGCCGCCTCGCCCGAGTGCCGGCCCTGATCGCCGGCCTGGGGCGGCGACCGCCGGCCCATCACGCGGCCAGGCCAGGAGCGACAAACGGCGACTGGCGCCGTCCCTGTCGGGGCGGCGCCAGTCACGCGGTCAAGTCTCTAGCGGGTTTCGCGGTGGTCGGTGTGCTTTCCGCAGTTCGGGCAGAACTTCTTCAGATCCAGCCGGTCGGGGTCGTTACGGCGGTTCTTCTTGGTGATGTAGTTGCGATGCTTGCACTCCTGGCACGCCAAGGTGATCTTCGGTCGGACGTCAGTGGCTGCCACTTCTCGTGCCTTTCAGTAGAAGGTCGTGCGATCTGTTCGGTAGCGAGGGCCGGACTTGAACCGGCGACACAGCGATTATGAGCCGCTTGCTCTACCAGGCTGAGCTACCCCGCCTTGTTCGGCCCAGACGCCTCGGTGCAACCGCGCTGGGCACGAGAATATGCCTGTTGGATGCGCCGGCGACGGCTGGCGTGGAACTGCCGGACCATCGTCAGCGAGTGCTCCGGCGAACCAGAGCCCCCTTACGGAATCGAACCGTAGACCTTCTCCTTACCATGGAGACGCTCTGCCGACTGAGCTAAGGGGGCCAGCTGGCGTTCAGACAGCTTGGCCGCGTGCTGACCAGGCTGCTTTCAACGCCGGGTGAACTCTACCCGACCTCGATGCCGTTCTCTAAATTGGGCGGACCCGCCGCAGGCGGGCATGGAAAAGCCCTGGTGATCGCACGGGGGAACGACCACCAGGGCGTAATAAGTATGAACCCTAAGTAGTCAGTTGACAACCCCTAGCTACGAATCCGTAGACAATCTGGTCGGGGGGCCAGCCGAAGCGTCCATCACGCCGCGCGTCCGGGGTTCCTGCCGCCTGCTCAGGCGGACGAGCGGGCAAGAGAAAGGACCCCTCGGCATCAAGCCGAGAGGTCCGTTCTGTGGCGGCTGTTGGGTTCGAACCAACGTAGGCTGAGCCGGCAGATTTACAGTCTGCTCCCTTTGGCCACTCGGGCAAACCGCCTTGGACGACACACCGTATCAACTACTGCGCCAGGACCTGCGCATCCCTGCTGCCGCACGCCAACCGGTGTGGGCGCAAACGAGCGTACACGAGGTCATCACCGGGCTTCAGCCCCGGCTGGGAGCGCCAGCGGCAGCCCGCGTCCCGGAGGGGAGTCACCGTGGCGAACCCGGCCGGCACTTCCCTCGGCGAGTCGCTCCGCTACCGTCGCGGTAGCACATCAGCATCACTGCCAGTTGAACACCCACTCGCTAGGAGCATCGAACGCCATGGCCGATCCGTCCTTCGACGTCGTCAGCAAGATCGATCGCCAGGAAGCCGACAACGCCCTCAACCAGGCCGCCAAAGAACTCACCCAGCGCTTCGACTTCCGGGGCACGAACGCCTCGATCGACTGGTCAGGCGAGCTCGGCATCACTGTCAAGGCCGACACCGAGGAGCGAGCCGTGGCTGCCCTGGAGGTGTTCAAGGAGAAGCTGATCAAGCGGTCGATCTCGCTCAAGGCGCTGGACGCCGGCGAGCCCAAGGCCTCTGGCAAGCAGTACGTGATCACCGGCTCGCTCAAGCAGGGCATTGAGTCCGACGTGGCGAAGAAGATCGCCAAGGCCATCCGCGACGAGGGCCCTAAGGGCGTCCAGGCCCAGATTCAGGGAGAGCAGTTACGGGTCTCGGGCAAGAAGCGCGACGATCTCCAGGCCGTCATCGCGCTGCTCAAGGCCGGCGATTTCGGCGTGGCGCTGCAATTTGACAACTACCGGTAACCCGCGACCTCGATGAAGGGCATCATCCTCGCCGGCGGCTCCGGCTCGCGCCTGCATCCGATCACCCGTGCGGTGAGCAAGCAACTGCTGCCGGTCTATGACAAGCCGATGATCTACTACCCGTTGTCGGTGCTGATGCTGGCCGGCATCACCGAGATCCTGATCATAACCACCCCGCACGACCAGGACCAGTTCATCCGGCTGCTCGGGGACGGATCGGATTTCGGCATCGAGCTGAGCTACGCGGTGCAACCCGAGCCGGCCGGCCTGGCCCAGGCATTCCTGATCGGCCGCGAGCATGTCGGCTCGCAGAGCGTGGCGCTGGTCCTCGGCGACAACATCTTCTACGGCCACCTGCTCGGGCGCACCCTGACCGACGCCGCGCAGCTCACGGTCGGCTGCCGGCTGTTCGGCTACCAGGTCTCAGATCCCCAGCGCTACGGCGTCGCCGAGGCAGACGCCGACGGCCGGCTGATCTCGATCGAGGAGAAGCCGGCCGTGCCGAAGTCGAACCTGGCGGTGACGGGGCTGTATTTCTACGACAACGCCGTTCTGGACGCCGCGGCTGAGCTTCGGCCCTCCGCCCGCGGCGAGCTTGAGATCACCGACCTGAACAACCTGTACGTGGCCCAGGGCACGGCCGAGCTCGTAGACCTGGGCCGAGGCACCGCATGGCTGGACACCGGCACCCATGACTCGCTGCTCGAAGCCGGCCAGTTCGTGCAAGTCCTCGAGCATCGCCAAGGGGTCCGGATCGCCTGCCTGGAAGAGATCGCGCTGGCCCGGGGGTATATCGACGCCGACCAGGCGCTGGCCCTGGGCCAGGCGCTGGCCAAGTCAGGCTACGGCCAGTACGTCATCGAAGTGGCTCAGCGGGAGCTGGCCCGGGTAGCCCAGGTGGCCTCGCTCTGATTGGCCCGAGATCGGCCCTGGTTGAGCAGCGCCGTGGCTCAGGGCTGGCTGCCCGGCTGGGGCGCCGGCGGTAACAGGGCAGCCGCTGGGCCAGCCTCGTTACCCGGCGTCGCGACTACCTGCTCCACCCGGCTGGGCCCCGGCAGCAGGGGCAGGCCAGCTTCTCGCCACGCCTTGATGCCGCCGATCAGGTCGGTCGCCTCGACTCCGATCGAGCACAGCGACGCGGCCGCCAGCGAGGAGGTGTAGCCCGCGGCGCACACCACGATCCACCGTTGCCCCGGCCTAGCCCAGGGCAGCCGGGCAGCCGAGCGCGGGTGCAGCCGCCATTCCAGATGATTGCGCTCCACGATCAGGCAACCGCTGATCTCGCCGTCCCGGGCACGCTGCCAGGCAGGTCGGATGTCCACCAGTCGGGCCCCGGCGTGGACCGCGGCGACTGCCTGGGAGACGCTCAGCCGGTCCAGCCGGGCCCGGGCGTCTGCTAACAAATCATCCACCTCACTGAATTTTGCCTCTGGCCCGGTCATGCCGCCGGATTGCCCTGATCGTCGAAACTCACTGACATCTCCGGATCCTCGGTTCTTACACTCGCGAGTTTTTGTAGCACGCCGGCCTGATCGAGGTCATAGAAATTCATAGCGGTCAACGGCGGTGAATAGGCATGCACGCTGACCGCCGGGGCGCTGGAGACGTTACGCACGTCATGGACGTAGTGCGGGCCGAACCCGACGCCAGCACCGGTGACCCGGAGCCGCTCCACCAGCGCCGGTCCATCGCGTGGCCCTCGTGCCACTGGCCGACGGCCGGGCACCCGGCGAGGTTGATGGATCACCTCGGCGAGTTCACCGCTGAGCACTGTGAAGGCACCGGCGGAGCCGCCGTGATCATGCAACTGGGTGCCTTGGGTGGGAAGCCAGCTGATCAACCAGAGATCCACCCGCTGGTCGCGGCTGAGCCGCTGATGCCACCGTTCGTCCTCGTCGTACTCCACCTCGGGGTACCAGCCCGTCAAGACCTCACCGGCCACGAATCTGGTGTACTCCAACAGTTCAATCGGGTTCAGAAATTGCCGGCGCGCGCCGGTCATACGCCTGTTGGCGCTCATAACGGTGCTCCAGAGCTAGCAAGGACAGGACAGGACCGCGACAGCGGTCCGAACCTGGGCTAACAGCTCTGGTCGAAGGAGTGCGCGCGCCGGGTGGTCCAGAAGGACACCTGCCAGAACGCGCGCGGCAGCGTAACCACTCGAGGGCGGTGACGCTGGCTCATGGGATCAGTATGCCAAACAACGTAAGGCGTTAGTTGGCCCACCGGAAGGAGGCCATGAGCTGCTCGAACCTCTGCAGCAGCTCGACGCAGTTGCCGCCGCCGGTGAACTCGGCCAGCAGCGCCAGCTGCCCGTCGGGCGCCGGCACCACATAGCGCGCTGACCCGGCTGCGACGTCCACGTCGATCAGCTCGGCGACCGGGCTGTCGGCGTCGAGCCGGACCGACTCGACCGGCTCGTCCAGCAGGCCGATGCTGAGCACGGCGCTGGCGGGAGTCAGCTCATTGGAGTGGATGACAGCCGTGCTGAGCACAGCGACCACAGGAGCGCCGGCCACCTCTTCGGGCACCGAGCCGTCGTTCGGCGTGGCTACCAGCCAGTCGCGACAGTCCAGCTCAAAGGCCGGCAACTCCAACGCGTGGAGATCGCTGTCCATAACGCCCCCTTGCTCACGTGCAAATACGCGGAACACCAGCACCGGGTTTCGGTAGCCGCGTTGGTAGTACCCGCGACGCCGGGCTTCTAGACATGTTTCAGGAAAGTCATTGCTCAATCTGCTTCAATTCGGACACTGTCCTTGCGAGAAAATACCATCCGGACGGTCTTCAAACCAGAAGCAGTCCGGGAAGGCTATTCCGGGTAAGGGCTTTCCCAGCTGGCCCTCATGTCCGCGGCGGGTGGATCGCCGCCGGTGCGGGGCTGCCGATGCCGTCCAGGGCAGTCCTACCGGGCCCCTGCGGCCATCCGCGTTAACCGAGTCTCAATTCGACGATATCGAGCTAGACTGGCCGCGACCGAGCCAGTCGCGCTGTCTAGGAATGTCTGCAATGTGACTCGGTGTTTGTGCCAGTTGCGTTCTACTCGACCAATTGCGTCCGCAAGGTCAGGATCATTCACATGACCACATAAAGCACCATTCCACGCCAGCTCACCAGCCAGAGCTCTCAACGTGCCCACCAGCTCTGATAGGTCTGTGAAATCGACTTCGATGCCGGTCGCGGGACCCTGCGCCTCATCCGGTGCTCGCATACCGAACAAGGCTAGACAGACACTTCCACCAGATACAAAAGTTTTCCACAAGCCCGGACAGCCGTGAGCGAAGCCACTCGGATTGACGCCCGCCACTCTCTACGATGGAGGGGCAGCGCCTGAGGCGTGAGCCGTGCCAGTTCGGCGACTATTTTTCATTAGTGGTATTGGAGGCGGACAGCCGCATGTCCACAGAGGTCCAGCAACTTGATCGCGTAGTCATCAGGATCGCGGGTGACTCTGGGGACGGCATGCAGCTGACCGGCGACCGCTTCACCCAGGAGACGGCCAACTTCGGTAACGACCTGTCCAGCCAGCCCAACTTCCCCGCCGAGATCCGGGCGCCTGCCGGGACGCTGGCCGGGGTCTCGTCGTTCCAGCTGCACTTCGCCGACCACGACATCCTGACCCCGGGTGACCGGCCCGATGTGCTGGTGGCGATGAACCCGGCGGCTCTGAAAGCCAACCTCGGCGACCTGCTCAAGGGCGCCACGATCATCGTCGACACCCGTGACTTCACCGAGCGCGCGCTGGCCCGGATCGGCTGGTCCTCCAACCCCCTGACCGACGGCACCCTGGACTCGTTCACGGTGCACGCCCTGGACCTCACCCAGCTGACCCTGGACGCACTGGCCCACACCGACCTGTCCCGCAAGGACGCCGGACGCTCCAAGAACATGTACGCCCTGGGGCTGCTGTCCTGGATGTACTCCCGGCCGATCGAGGGCACCCTGCAGTTCCTGCGGGAGAAGTTCGCCAAGAAGCCTGAGATCGCCGAGGCCAACATCGCGGCGTTCAGGGCCGGCTGGAACTACGGCGAGACCACCGAGGCCTTCGGCGTCTCCTACGAGATCAAGCCGGCTCCGCTGGCCCCCGGCAGCTACCGCAACATCGCCGGCAACCTGGCCCTGGCCTACGGCCTCATCGCGGGCGCCCAGCTGACGAAGCTGCCGCTGTTCCTCGGCGCTTACCCGATCACGCCGGCCTCCGACATCCTGCATGAGCTGTCCAAGCACAAGCGCTTCGGCGTGACCACCTTCCAGGCCGAGGACGAGATCGCCGGCATCGGCGCGGCGCTGGGCGCGTCATTCGGCGGCGCGCTGGGTGTCACCACATCCTCAGGACCCGGCATCGCGCTCAAGGCCGAGACGATCGGCCTGGCGGTCAGCCTGGAGCTCCCCCTGGTGATCGTCGACGTCCAGCGTGGCGGCCCGTCCACCGGCCTGCCTACCAAGACCGAGCAGAGCGACCTGTTGCAGGCGATGTACGGCCGTAACGGCGAGGCGCCGGTGCCCATCGTGGCGCCCCGCTCGCCGGCGGACTGCTTCGACGCCGCCATCGAGGCGATCCGGATCGCCACCGCTTACCGCACGCCGGTGTTCCTGCTCTCCGACGGCTACATCGCCAACGGCTCGGAGCCCTGGCGACTGCCCGAGCTGGCGGAGTTGCCCGACCTCACGGTCAGCTTCATCGACAAGCCCAACGGCGAGGACGGGGAGTTCCTGCCTTACCTGCGCGACCCGGAGACCCTGGCGCGGCCGTGGGCCATTCCGGGCACCGCCGGGCTGGAGCACCGGATCGGCGGCATCGAGAAGGCCGACAAGACCGGCAACATCTCCTACGACCCGGACAACCACGACTTCATGGTCCGCACCAGGCAAGCCAAGGTCGACGGCATCGCCAAGACCATCCCGGCGCTCGAAGTCGACGACGCCACCGGCGACGCGAAGGTGCTGGTGCTGGGCTGGGGCTCGACCTACGGCCCGATCGGAGCTGCGGTGCGGCGGGTGCGCCGGTCCGGTCACTCGATAGCCCAGGCTCACCTGCGCCACCTCAACCCGTTCCCGGCCAACCTGGGAGAGGTGCTGGCCGGTTATGACAGGGTCGTCATCCCGGAAATGAACATGGGCCAGCTCGCGTTGTTGGTCCGAGGCCGCTATCTCACCGACGTCATCTCGGTGACCCAGGTTCGGGGGATGCCCTTCAGAGCGGCCGACCTCGCCGACATGTTGCAGGGAGTTGTGACCAGCAATGACTGACCTCGGGCTCAAGGCCAAGGACTTCAAGACTGACCAGGAAGTTCGCTGGTGCCCTGGCTGCGGTGACTACGCGGTGCTGGCCGCGGTCCAGGGCTTCATGCCGGAGCTCAACATCCCCCGCGAAGACATCGTCTTCATCTCCGGCATCGGGTGCTCCTCCCGCTTCCCGTACTACATGAACACCTACGGCATGCACTCCATCCACGGCCGGGCGCCGGCGATCGCCACCGGCCTGTCGACCAGCCGTCCGGACCTCAAGGTGTTCGTGGTGACCGGTGACGGCGACGCCCTGTCGATCGGTGGCAACCACCTGATCCACTCACTGCGCCGCAACGTCAACCTCACCATCCTGCTGTTCAACAACCGCATCTACGGCCTGACCAAGGGCCAGTACTCCCCCACCAGCGAACGCGGCAAGGTCACCAAGTCGACCCCGATGGGATCGCTGGACAACCCGTTCAACCCGGTGTCGCTGGCGCTGGGCGCCGAGGCCACCTTCGTCGGCCGCACGCTGGACTCCGACCGCAAGCACCTCACCTCGGTGCTGCGGGCCGCCACCGAGCATGAGGGCACCTCGCTGGTCGAGATCTACCAGAACTGCAACATCTTCAACGACGGCGCCTTCGACCTGCTCAAGGACTCCGACACCAAGGGCGACTGGATCATCGGGCTGGAGCACGGCAAGGAGATCCGGTTCGGCTCGGTCGACTCACCCGCTTCCAAGGCCGTGGTGCGCGACCCGCTCACCGGCGCCCTCAGCGTTGAGGACGACGTCGCCCAGGGCGACCCGCGGGTCGTGGTGCACGATGCCCACGCCCAGGACCCGTCCTACGCTTTCGCGTTGTCTCGGCTGTCCCAGATCGATTCCCGGTACTCGCCGATGGGCGTCTTCCGCGATGTCACGCGTCCAAGCTATGACCAACTGCTCAACGACCAGCTTTCGGTGGCCAAGGCTCAGGCGCCCGGTGACGCCGCCGCGCTGAGCAGCCTGCTGCGCGGCAACGACGCCTGGACGGTCGGCTGAGGCTATTGCTGACTGGTAGTCGAAAGGGTCTTGCCTACGGCGTAAGCGCTTACTTGTGCTGGGGGCTCTTTCCGCTCTACTGGCCGTTGCTCAAACCAGCGAACGCCGTGGAGATCCTGGCCCAGCGGATGGTCTGGTCGCTGATCCTGATCGCCGCGGTGCTCGCGGTGACCCGCCACTTCACCGCGGTGCGCCGACTGGCCGCGGACCGCTCCAAGCTTGCGCTGCTGGCGCTGGCGGCCGTCCTGGTGTCAGTGAACTGGGGTGTCTACATCTGGAGCGTCAACAGCGGTCATGTGATCGAGACCAGCCTCGGTTACTTCATCAACCCGCTGTTCACCATCCTGCTTGGCGTGCTGGTGCTCAAGGAGCGCCTCAGCCGGACCCAGTGGGTCGCCGTGGCAATCGCGACGTTGGCCATCGTGGTGCTGACCCTGGACTACGGCAGGTTGCCATGGGTCGCCCTGACGCTGGCGATCAGCTTCGGTTGTTACGGCTTCATCAAGAAGAAGGTCAACGCCAGCGCCCTGGAGTCACTGGCCGTCGAGACCGCGGTGCTGGCTGTTCCCGCGCTGGTGGCCCTGATGCTGCTGGCCAACCAGTCCGAACTGGCTTTCGGCCACCACGGGGTGCCGAATGCCTTGCTGCTGGCCGGCACCGGCGTCGTCACGGCCATACCGCTTCTGCTGTTCGGGGCAGCGGCCCGGCGCCTTCCGCTGACCACCCTCGGCCTGCTGCAGTACCTGGCGCCGATCATGTCGTTCGGAGTGGGGGTGGGCATCCGGCACGAGCCGATGCCACCTGTCCGGCTGCTGGGCTTCGCCCTGGTGTGGCTCGCGCTCGTGGTGCTGACGGCGGACGCTGTGAGACGACGGCGCCACAAAGCCAGCCTGGCTACCCCTGCTCACGCCGTCGCAGCCTGATCCGGTGGGGCCCTAAAGGGGTCTGCGCTCGTCAAAGGTGCGTCGGCGGGTGCCTAGGACGACCAGGCAGAGTGCGATGAGGCCCACCACGATCAGCAGCACCAGTGGCCAGATTCCGACGGAGAGGCCGGCCTGGGCGATCCGCTTGGGCAGGGTCAACACCGCCTGTTGCTGCGGCGTGCTGGCAGCGGGCTTTCGCTGCTGGACGGGCGCTGCCGGCCGGGGGCTCGGCGCGGCGGGTCGGGCCGGCGGCGGGGTAGTCCCAGTTGCCTGGCTGGGGCCTCCGCCTTGGCCGGCGCCAGAGCCTTGGGCGCCGACCGACTGACCGGGACCGGAGGTTCCGCCTGGGACGTTGGCTGCGGGCAGGGCCGGGACAACAGTCGCCAGCGGGGGACGGCTTGGCGGCGCCACGGTGCTAGGCGGCACGATGCTAGGCGGCACGGTGCCGCTCGGCAGCAGCCGTTGGACTGCCTTCCGCGCTCTCTCCGCCTCCGCCTCGGCCCGCGCCCGCGCTTGCGCAGCGGCCCTCTCGGCCTCCTCGCGTAGCTTGGCCGCGGCTTGCGCCGCCCCTAAGCGATCAGCCAGCTTGCCCGTGGACGGCGAGGCGGGCTGGTCATCCCCACCCCCGGGAAATCCACCGAATCCGACCGCGCCGGGAAGCCTCGGCTCAACGTAGGACCGATCGCTTTCAGATCGCTTGTCGCTGTCGCGCTGGCTGGGCGCCAGCCGCCGTTGGGCAGCGGCCTTGGCTTGCTTCAACGCCTGGGCGGCCTTGGCTTGCTTCAACGCCTTGGCGGCCTTGGCTTGCTTCAACGCCTTGGCTTGCTTCAACGCCTGGGCTTGCTTGGCCTGCTTCAACGCCTTGGCTTGCCTCAACGCCTCGACGTTGGCCGCACGGTCTCTGGTGGTCTTGGCGTGCGCGGCCCTGGCCAGTGCGGCCTTGCGCGCGACCGCTTGGCGTGCCGCCTGCTGAGCGCGCGCTCGAGCTGCCCGTTGCTTGGACTTGGCGGCTCGTTCCCTTGCCGTGACCGCGCGAGGCTTGGCTGGGGCCAACCCCGCGGAGTGAGCGGCTGAGTTACCGGCTGTCAGCGCGAATTGGCGCAACCCTGCGGCCTCGGCCGGCCCCGGCAGCAACACCGTGCTCGTCAAGGCCAGGACGCAGAGCATCGCCGCTGCCCTGAGGCCGCGCACGCCTCTGACTCGCCTGCCGAGGAAGGTCACGAGTGCCACCGGTGAGAAGTCATAACGCCCATATCATTTTATCTTGCGCGGAGTGAAGCCGTGCTTACACGGAGTGAACACCGTCTGGTAATAGAACCACACAGAAGCAATACGCGCGAAGTAAAAGTTGGGCAATTCACCCCCCAAAGCTAGGCAGACCATATTTCGATCACACAGAGTCACCGATCTGCAGACACGCGACAGCCAGTGACAGCCCCCCGTTCGCTTCGCCTGGGCAGGCGCCTCATGCGGAGGTCGAGTCGGGCAGTCCGCACTCAGGTCCTGAGCAAGGACGGCTACGGGCAGGCCCTCCGGGGCTCCTCAGGTGCGCTCTGCTCAGGCGGTCCGGGCAGCTGCCTTGGCCCGGGCGCGCTCACGCTGCTCGACGAAGCGGTTCGCCTGCGCGTCCAGCTGGCTGACAAACCGCGCCAGCTCCTCGCGGGCTTGCTCGCCGGCCGGGCCCAGGTCATCGCGGCCGAAGACGTTCCAGAACTTCAGCACGGGAGTGATCACCGCGTCATGGTGCAACCGCAAGTCATAGATGCCCGCCTTGGCGATGGTCACCGAGTTGCGCATGAAGTCCGGCATGTTGGCGCCGGGCATCTTGAAGCCGATCACCTCGTCGCGGACCGCGGCCATGGTCTCATCAGGCGCTATCTCGAAGGCGGCGGCGATCAGGTTCCGGTAGAAGACCATGTGCAGGTTCTCGTCCTGCGCGATGCGAGCCAGTAGCTGCTCGGCCAGCGGGCAGCCGGTGGCCTTGCCCGTGTTGCGGTGCGAGACCCGGGTCGCGAGTTCCTGAAAGGACACGTAGGCCACGGCTTCCAGGGCTGTCTTGTCGCCTGAGTCATACCCGGCGACCATGTGCTCCATCCGCAGGCCCTCGAGCTTGACCGGGTCCACCCCGCGGGTGACTACCAGGTAGTCGCGTAACGCGATGCCGTGGCGGCCCTCTTCAGCGGTCCACTGGCCGACCCACTGTCCCCAGGCGCCGTCGCGTCCGAACTGGGTCGCGATCTCACGGTGGTAGGAGGGCAGGTTGTCCTCGGTCAGGAGGTTCACGATCATCGCGGTCCGGGCGACCGGGTCCAGCGGCGAGTCCTCGGGCTTCCAGTCCTCGCCCCCTAGGAAGGCGAAGTCACGGCCCCGGCTCCACGGCACGTAGTCATGCGGCATCCACGGCCGGGCCACTGACAGGTGGCGTTCGAGGTTGTCCTCGACGACTGGTTCCAGCTCGTGCAGCAGGCGGGCCTGAAAGCCCTCGGCGCCCGACGGGATCTTGGTCGTGGTCATGGTCATCTGGAGCTCCCCGGCGTCGGTGGCAAACATACCTACGCTTACGTAGGTTACGCCTTTTTCAGGACTGCTCTGGCCGGCCAGTCAGCCGCTGCGGACCACTACCAGGTCGGCCAGCGCGTGCAGGGCCGCCTTGGCCGGCAACTCCGGCAGCCCGGCGATGGTCGCCCGAGCCGACTCGGCGTACTCCAGCATGGTGTGCTTGGCCTGCTGGATCGCCTCGGAGGACCGCAGCAGCGCCAGCGCCTCGGCGTGCTCGGCGTCGTCCTCGATGGGCCTGCTGATGAGTTCACGCAGCCGTGCGCCGGCCGCGGCGGTGTCCTGCAGCGCGTAGAGCACGGGCAGCGTCTGAACGCCCTCGCGCAGGTCAGTGCCCGGCGTCTTACCTGATTGGACGAACTCCGAGGCGATGTCGAGGATGTCGTCTGAGATCTGGAAGGCCATGCCGAACTGCTCGCCGAAGGCCCGCAGGCAGTCGACTGTCTGCTCGTCGACTCCGGCGAAGCGAGCGCCGAGCTCGGCCGAGGTGGCGATCAGCGAGCCGGTCTTGTCCGCCAGCACCGACAGGTAGTGATCCACCGGGTCTACCCCCGGCTTGGGACCGACCGTCTCGCGAATCTGGCCGGTCACCAGCCGCTCGAAGCATCGAGCCTGGATCCGGACCGCCTCTGGGCCGAGATCAGCCAGGATGTCCGAGGCCCGGGCGAACAGGAAGTCGCCGGTGAGAATGGCGATGGTGTTCGTCCAGCGGGTGTTGGCCGCAGTGGCCCCGCGCCGGACGGTCGCCTCGTCCATCACGTCATCGTGGTACAGGGTGGCCAGGTGGGTCAGCTCACAGACCACCGCCGACATCACCACCCCATCGCTGTCGGCGGTGGCATCCCCGAACTGCGCGGCCAGCAACGCCAGCAACGGCCGGAACCTCTTGCCGCCGGCGTTGACCAGGTACTTCGCGACGCCGGCTACGAATTCGTCCTCAGAGCGAACCGCTGCCTGCAGGGCCGACTCGACGGCCTGCAGGCCTTCTCGGATCGTCGCTTCCAGGGCCGGGTCGTCAAACTCGATTCCGACAGCCAGGAGAGAGGACTGGTAACTCACCCGCGTAACTTCGCTGCCTTGTCGGCGAGATCCAGCAGGGGCTGCGGGAAGACGCCCAGCACCAGGGTGGCGGCGGTGCCCACGGTGATCGCGATGGTGGACATCGCCGACGGGATGGCCACCGTCGGCCCGTCCTCGGCCGGCTCGGCGAAGAACATCATCACCACGATGCGCAGGTAGAAGAACGCCGCGACGGCCGAGGCGATCAACGCGATCACCACCAGCGGCCCGGCGATGTCGTACGCGGCCCGGAACACCACGAACTTGCCGGTGAAGCCGCTGGTCAGCGGGATGCCGGCCAGGGCCAGCAGCAAGAAGGTGAAGGTGATCGCGAACAGCGGTGACCTGCGCGCCAGGCCCGACCACTGCGACAGGTGATTGGCCTCGCCGTTGCCGTCGCGAACCAGCGTCAGCAGGCCGAAGGCGGCGATCGTGGTGAAGCCGTAAGCGGCCAGGTAGAACAGCACGCTGGACAGCCCGGCCGCGTCCAGGGACACCAGCCCCACCATGATGAAGCCGGCATGGGCGATGGAGGAGTAGGCCAGGATCCGCTTGAGGTCGGTCTGGGTCAGGCCCACGATCGAGCCCACCACCATTGACGCGATGGCCACTGCCCAGATGATCGGACGCCAGTTCCAGGCGCTGACCGAGAAGCCGACGTAGAGCACCCGGATGATGGCGCCGAACGCCGCGATCTTGGTGCACGAGGCCATGAAGGCGGTGACCGGCGTCGGCGAGCCCTGGTAGACGTCGGGTGTCCAGGAGTGGAACGGCGCGATTCCGGCCTTGAACAGCAGGCCCACGATGAGCAGCCCGAAGCCGAGGTACAGCAGGGTGTCGGACTGGGTGGAGCTGTTCTGGGCCTGCAGGATGTCGAACAGGTCGACCGAACCGGCGTAGCCGTAGAGCAGGGCCACGCCGTAGAGGAAGAACGCCGAAGCGAACGCGCCCAGCAAGAAGTACTTGATGGCCGCTTCCTGGCTCAGCAGCCGACGTCGGCGCGACAGCCCGGCGATCAGGTACAGCGGCAGCGACAGCACCTCCAGCGCCACGAACATCAGCAGCAGGTTGTTGGCCGCCGGAAAGATCAGCATGCCGCTGATGGCGAACATGCTCAGGGGGAAGATCTCGGTCTGGACGCGCTCGCTGCTGGCCAGCCTGCGGTCCGCCGGTGAGCCCACGATCACCGCCGCCGAGGCGACGATGGCGCCGCCGGGTTCGACCGCGCGCTCGGCCATCATCAGCAGCGACAACGCGCCCAGCACCAGGATGGCCCCCTGCAGGAACAGGGTGACGCCGTCGATGGACAGCGCGCTCGAGGCGGTCAGGGTGGACCGCCCGCGCAACATGATCACAGCGACCAGGGCCGCCAGCAGCGCCAGCAGCGCCAGCCCCAGCTGGAGGTGGAACCGGCGCTGGCGCGGCGCCAGCGCCTCGACCACGATGCCCAGGCAGGCCGCGCCCAGCACGATCAGGATCGGCGCCAGCGCCGAGTAACTGATCGAGGGGGCTTGCACCGGACTGGTGTCAGCTGCCAGCACGACGTTCAGCGGGCTCACTTTTTTCCTCCGGGCTGGGCCGCCTGCTGAGGCTGTGGATCGGTCTGGCCGATGTCGTTCATGGTGAACTCCACAGCCGGGTTGATGATGTCGATGACCGGCTTGGGATAGATCCCCAAAGCCAGGATCAGCACGATCAGCGGCGAGACGGCCAGGACCTCGCGCAGGTTGAGGTCGCGGAAACCGCTGACCTTCTCTTTCAGCGGGCCCTGCATGGTGCGTTGGTAGAGCAACAGGACGTAGATCGCGGCCAGGATGATGCCGGTGGTGGCCAGGATCGCCAGCGTCTTGTGCCGGGTGAAGGCGCCCAGCAGCGTGAGGAACTCGCTGATGAAGGTGCTCATCCCGGGCAACGCCAGCGCCGCCAGGCCCGCGATCAGGAAGACTCCGCCCAGTCGGGGAGCCACCTTGGCGGCACCGCCGTAGTCGGCGATCAGCCGGCTCTTGCCGCGGGCCACCACGTAGCCGACCACGATGAACAGCAGCCCGGTCGCCAGGCCGTGGTTGACCATGTAGAGCACGGCTCCGGTGCCGCCCTGGGTGGTGAAGGCGAAGATCCCCAGGCCGATGAAACCGAAGTGGGCCACCGAGGTGTAGGCGACCAGCCGCTTCATGTCGCGCTGGCCCATCGCCAGGAAGGCCGCGTACAGCACCCCGATCACCGACAGGATCAGGATCGGCTTGGCGAAGTCGCGCGAGGCCTCGGGGAACAGCGGCAGGCAGTAGCGCAGGAAGCCGAAGGTGCCGACCTTGTCCAGCACGCCCACCAGCAGCGCCGCCCCGCCGGCCGGCGCCTCGGCGCCGGCGTCGGGCAGCCAGGTGTGGAACGGGAACAGCGGCGCCTTGATCGCGAAGGCGATGAAGAATCCGAGGAAGAGCCACTTCTGGGTCGCGCCGGTGGGCACGTTGCCTACCAGGTCGGTGAAGGCGAAGCTCGAGGTGCCCGAGCTGACGTAGACGCCGATCACCGACGCCAGCATGAGCAGGCCGCCGACCAGGGAGTACAGGAAGAATTTCATCGCCGCGTACTGCCGGCGGGGGCCGCCGAAGCTGCCGATGATGAAGTACATCGGCACCAGCATGGCCTCGAAGAACACGTAGAACAGGAAGACGTCGGTGGCCGCGAACACCCCGATCATGAAGACCTCGAGCAGCATCACCAACCCGAAGAAGGTCTTTGGCGACCGGGTGGTGGAGGTTCGCAGTTCCTCAGCGCTCTCGACGCTGTCGAAGCTGTGCCAGGACGAGAGCACCACGCAGGGCACCAGCAGGGTGGCCATCGCGATCAGCACCAGGGCGATGCCGTCCAGTCCGAAGGCGAAGTGCACCCCCAGGTTCTCGATCCACACCCAGGAGCAGCTGAACTGGAAGCGGCTGGCGTTCTCGGTCGTCTTGAACGCCACGCCCAGCACGACGGCGTAGCCGAAGGTGAGCACCGAGGCGGTTAGCGCGATTTGCTTGGCCAACAGATCACGTCCGGCCGGCAAGGCGAAGATCAGCAGGCTACCGAGCAGCGGAATCGCGAGCAGCCCGAGCAGGCTGGCGTTGTGCATCAGGAGAACCTCACCGCGAGCAGCGCCGCGAGTACCACCGCGGTGCCGGCCAACATGGACAGGGCGTAGGACCGGACGAAGCCGGTCTGCAGCCGACGAAGACGGCCCGAGCCGCCACCGAGGCCGGCGGCCAGGGTGTTCACCGCGCCGTCAATGCCCCGGTTGTCGAAGAACACCAGGCCGCGTACCAGCCACTGTCCTGGCCGCATGAGCACCGTTTCGTTGAAGGCGTCGGCGTAGAGATTGCGCCGGGCGGCGACCGTGACCGGCGAGCCGACCGGCTGCACGACCGGCACCGGCCGCACCGCGAACGCCACGATGCCACCGGCCACGCCGAAGGCGACCACCAGCAGCGTGATCAGCGTCAGCACGGCCGGCGAGATGGTGTGCAGGCCCTCCTCCACCGACTCCCCGACCGAGGGCTCGAGCCAGTGCTGGAACCCGCCGCCGAACACCAGCAGCCCGCCGCCGACCAGCGACAGCAAGCCCAGGATCACCAGTGGCGCCTTCATGACCATCGGAGCCTCATGCGGGTGCACGTCGTCCTCCCACCGGCGACGGCCGTGGAAGGTCATGACCAGCGCCCGGGTCATGTAGAAGGCGGTCAGGCCGGCGCCCAGCAGCGCCACCCCGCCCAGCACCCAGCCGCTGACGCCGCCCTTGTTGAAGGCCGCCTCGATGATCTTGTCCTTGGTGAAGAACCCGGTGGCGAACGGGAACCCGATGATGGCCAGGTAGCCGCAGACGAACACCCCGTAGGTGACCGGCAAGACCCTGGCCAAACCACCGAACCGGCGCATGTCGATCCGGTCGTTCATCGCGTGCATCACCGAACCGGCCGACAGGAACAGCGCCGCCTTGAAGAATCCGTGCCCGATCAGATGCATGATGCCGATCGCGTACACGCCCTCGCCGAGCCCGACGGCCAGGAACATGTAACCGATCTGGCTGACCGTGGAGTAGGCCAGCACCCGCTTGAGGTCGTCCTGGCCGAAGGCGCAGACGCAGCCGTAGAGCAGCGTGATCGCTCCGACGATGACCACCACCGTCCGGCCGGTCTCGGTGAGGTTGAAGATCGGCGCCGACCGGGCGATCAGGTACACCCCGGCGGTGACCATGGTGGCCGCGTGGATCAGGGCCGAGACCGGGGTGGGGCCCTCCATCGCGTCGGGCAACCAGGTCTGCAGCGGGAACTGCCCGGACTTGCCACAGGCGCCGAGCAGCAGCATCAGGGCGATCGCGGTGACCACGCCGTTGGACAGGCCGTCGACCCCGGCGAAGACGCCCTCGAAGTCGGTGGACCCGACATAGGCGAACATCAGCATGATCGCGATGGACAGCCCGACGTCACCGACCCGGTTGGCGATGAAGGCCTTCTTGGCGGCGGTTCCGGCTGACTCGCGGGTGTAGTAATAGCCGATCAGCAGGTACGAGGCCAGCCCGACGCCTTCCCAGCCGACGTAGAGCACCAGGTAGCCGTTGGCCAGGACCAGCAGCAGCATCGCGGCGATGAACAGGTGGAAGTAGCCGAAGAATCTCCGCCGACCTGGGTCATGGCTCATGTAGCCGACCGCGTAGATGTGGATCAGCGAGCCGACTCCGGTGATCAGCAGGACGAAGGTCAGCGACAGCGGGTCGAGCAGGAACCCGACGTCGACGTTGAAACCGCCCACCGGCACCCAGCTGAACAGGTGCAGGTTGCGCTCGCGCTCCTCGCTGGCCTCACCCTTGATCGAGAAGAACAGCAGCACGGCGTAGCAGAAGAGCAGCACCGGAACGAGCGCGCCCAGCAGGTGACCCCACCGGTCGGCACGCTTGCCCAGCAACAGCAGGGCAGCGCTGGACAGCGCCGGCAGTGCCACCAGCAGCCAGGCTGCGGACTGAATACCGTGAGCGGCGTTCACTGTTTCGAATCTCTCCTTAGTACTTCAGGAGGTTCGCGTCGTCGACCGAGGCCGACCGCCGCGTCCGGAAGATGGACATGATGATGGCCAGGCCCACCACGACTTCAGCCGCGGCCACCACCATCACGAAGAAGGCCATGATTTGGCCGTCCAGGGTGCCGTTGATGCGGGAGAAGGTCACCAGGCTCAGGTTCACCGCGTTGAGCATCAGCTCGACGCACATGAAGACCACGATGGCGTTGCGCCGGACCAGCACTCCGACCGCGCCGATGGAGAAGAGCGCGGCGGACAGCACCAGATAGTAGGTAGGGGTCATGAGGCGACCACGCCTTTCCGGTCGCCGGGACACTCGGTCATGAGGCGACCACGCCTTTCTGGTCGCCGGGACACTCGGTCATGAGGCGACCACGCCTTTCCGGTCGCCGGACACTGGCCTCACAGCCGCCCGCTTTCGGGTCCGGGCAGCGCGTGCGGCGCGCCGACGCTGATCTCTGCCCCGCTGCCCAGCAGCGACTCGGCGGCGACGGAGCCGTCCGGCAGCAGCGCCGGGGTGCCCACCGCGTTGCCTGAGGACAGCACACCGGGGCCGGGCAGCGGCTGTGGCCGGCCGGAGCGGATCCGCTCTCTGGCCAGGGACTTCTGGCTCGCCCGAGGACCCTCCCGCTCGATGTGGGCCAGCACCATCGCCCCGACGGCGGCCACGATCAGCAGCGCCGAGGTCAGCTCGAAGGCGAATAGGTACTTGGTGAACAGCAGGTGCGCGATCCCGTTGACGTTGTTGCCGTACTGGGTGTTGGCCGCGTCCAGGTTCTTCACGTCCTGGCCGGTGAACGCGCGTCCGATCCCCAGCGCCACCAGCAGGGCGAACGCGACCCCGGCCACCAGGGCCGCTGCCCGCTGGCCCCGCAGCGTCTCGACCAGCGAGTCCGCCGAGTCCCGCCCGACCAGCATCAGCACGAACAGGAACAGGATCATGATCGCGCCGGTGTAGACGATGATCTGCACCAACCCCAGGAACGGCCCCTGCTGGATCAGATAGAACAGCCCCAGGCACATCATCGTCGCGACCAGCGACAGCGCCGAGTGCACCGCGTTGCGCAGCAGCACCATGCCGATCGCGCCGAGCAGCGCCACGGGGCCGAGGATCCAGAACGCCACCGCCTCACCGGTGCTCACCTGGCTGGCTGCCAGCACCGCCTGAGCCCCACTCATGCGTGGTGCCCGCCGACCTCGATAGCGGGTCCGGTGATGGGTCGGCCGGCGACGTTGGCGGCGCTCTGCGGCGCTCCCACATCCTTGCGAGGGGTGTAGTACGCCTTCTCGGTGTCGCCCAGGCGCATCGGATGCGGCGGCGCCTCCATGCCGGGCAGCAGTGGGGCCATCAACTGCTCCTTGGTGTAGATCAGGTCCTGCCGGTTGTCCAGGGCCAGCTCGTACTCGTTGCTCATGGTCAGCGAACGGGTCGGGCAGGCCTCGACGCACAGGCCGCAGAAGATGCAGCGCAGGTAATTGATCTGATAGACCTTGCCGTAGCGCTCACCTGGAGAGAACCTGGCGTCCTCGGTGTTGTCGCCGCCCTCGACATAGATCGCGTCCGCCGGGCAGGCCCAGGCGCACAGCTCGCAGCCGATGCACTTCTCCAGGCCGTCCGGATGCCGGTTCAGCACGTGCCGGCCGTGGTAACGCGGCGCCGTCGGGAAGACCTCGAACGGGTACTGCTGGGTGTAGACCTTCTTGAACATGGTCGAGAAGGTCAGGCCGAAGCCGGCGGCGAAGCTGCCCAGGGTCGCGTTCGGGTGGTTGAACGCGTCCTCGTTGAGCGCGACCGCCGAGACGTCCACCGGCGCCGGCAGCCCGGTCTGGACCGCCGGCCTCACCTCGGTCCCGGAGACCTCTGCCTGCCGGCTCCGCGGCGCGGCGGCCCCGGTCGGCTCTGCGGCGTCGTCCGCTGACGGCTGCGGAGCTGGTTTGTCAGCCATGTGAGGGCCCTTCGGGGAGAGGACGTTCAGGAGCGGGCAAAGCCGGCGAGCTCACGCCGGCGCTGACCAGCCTGGGTGAGGGCGGCACCACCAGGTCCATCGGCGGGATCGGGAAGGACGCCGGGCGGGCGGCCTCCTCGGCTTCCTCGGCGGCCGACTCAGCCTCGATCCGCTTCGAGCGACGGGCGTCCAGCGCTGCCCACAAGATGATCAGCGCGATGATCGGCAGGCCCACCAGCAGCATCACGGTGACGGCGCTCCAGCCCCGGTCCCGCAGCACCCGCATGGTGGTGACGGCCAGGATCCAGACCAGGTTCAGCGGGATGAGCACCTTCCAGCCGAAGTGCATGAACTGGTCGTAGCGCATCCGGGGCAGCGTGCCGCGCAGCCAGACGAAGCCGAAGATGAACAGGATCACCTTGGCGGTGAACCACAGGATGGGCCACCAGCCTGAGTTGGCGCCCTCCCACAACGACAGCGGGAACGGCGCCCGCCAGCCGCCGAGGAACAGCGTGGGCGCCAGCGCCGAGACGGTGACCATGTTGATGTACTCGGCAAGGAAGAACAGGGCGAACTTCATCGAGGAGTACTCGGTGTGGAAGCCGCCGACCAGCTCGGACTCGGCCTCGGGCAGGTCGAACGGCGCCCGGTTGGTCTCGCCGACCATGGCGATCAGGTAGATGCCGAAGGACACGAACAGCGGGATCGCGTTCCACAGGTGCTCACGCTGGTAGTCCACGATCCCCGACGTCGACATCGTGCCGGCGTAGAGGAAGACCATCACCATCGACAGGCCCATGGCGACCTCGTAGGAGATCATCTGGGCCGCCGAGCGCAGGCCGCCGAGCAGCGGGTAGGTCGAGCCGGAGGCCCAGCCCGACAGCACGATGCCGTACACCCCGAGGGAGGAGCAGGCGAAGATCACCAGCACGCCGACCGGCAGGTCGGTCAGTTGCAGCATGGTGCGCTCGCCGAAGATCGAGACCTCCGGGCCGAACGGGATCACCGAGAACGCCAGGAAGGCCGGCACGGTGGAGACGACCGGGGCGATCCAGTACACCGGCTTGTCAGCCAGCGTCGGGATGATCTCCTCCTTGAAGGCCAGCTTCACGCCGTCGGCCAAGGACTGCAGGGTGCCCCACGGCCCGACCCGGTTGGGGCCGATCCGGTTCTGCATCCGGCCGACGACCTTGCGCTCGAACACGATCGAGAACAGCGTCATCACGACCAGGAACGCGAAGACCGCGACCACCTTGAGCAGGATCAGCCAGAACGGGTCGTGCCCGAAGCCGGCCAGCGTCGCGTTGGGATCGGTCTCGGCCAGAAGAAGGGTGGGCCCCGTGTTGATCATCGCCTACCTCCACTCACTGGAACCGTCACGCGCCGAACCCGGTTCGACGCGAGTCACCGCAACCTGATCACCATGGACTGCCCGCAGCACCTTACGCACCGACCCCTCGCGGTGGTTGGTCGGCAGCCACACGACGCCGGCCACCGCCCGTTCGGCCAGTTCGACGGGCGCGGTCAGCGAGCCGTGCGCGGTGCTGAGCGTGACCAGGTCACCGGCGCTGACACCCAGCTCCGCGGCAGTGGACGCGGCCAGCATCACCCGCAGCGGCTTGCTGGTGCCGGCCAGGTTCAGCTCGCCGTCGGTGAGCCGGCCGCCGTCGATCAGCTCGTGCCAGGTCGCCAGCGCCAGGCCGGACCCGGTGGGGGCCGGACGCGGACGGGCCGGCTCGGGCCGAGGTCCGCGGCCGGCGCTGACCCCCAGCACTGCCAGCTCGTCGCGCGCGCTGGCTGGGCCCGGAAGCCCCAGGTCGATGTCGAGCTCGTCGGCCAGGGCGTTGAGCACCCGGCCGTCAGCCATCTGGCCGGTGTTGGTCAGAGTCAGGTCGAACGGCCGGCGCCGGCCCTCCCACGTGACGAACCGGCCCGCCTTCTCGGCCGCCACTGCCACCGGCAGCACCACGTCGGCATGAGCGGTGACCGCTGAGTGCCGAATCTCCAGGCTCACCACGAAGCCGGCCGCGGCCAGCGCCGCTTCGGCCAGCGCCGGATCCGGCAGGTCGGCCAGCTCCACGCCGCCGACCAGCAGGCCACCGAGTGGGGCCTCCTCGGCCAGCACGGCGGCCAGCATGCCGGACACGTCCCGGCCGGGCGTGCTCGGCACGGTCGCGTTCCAGACCCGCTCCACCTCGGCGCGGGCGGCGTCGTCGGCGACCGGGCGGCCACCGGGCAGCAGGTTCGGCAGCGCGCCGGCGTCCACCGCCCCGCGCTCACCCGCCCGTCGAGGCACCCAGGCCAGCCGGGCGCCGGTGCTGGCGGCCAGCTCGAGCACCGCGCTCAACGCTCCGGGCACCACGGCCATCCGCTCGCCCACCAGGATGACCCCGGTCGCCAGCGCCGCTCGCAGCGGGCCGTCCACGGCGGCGATCGCCTCTGCCTCGGCGCCTGGCGCCGTCGGCAGCAGCCGGCCGGCGAGCTTGTCCAGACCGCGACTGGCTAGCGCGGCGATCGAGTGCACCTCGCACCGGCCGTTGCGGACGCCCTTGTGCAGCCGCAGGAAGGTGATCGGCGACTCTTCCTCCGGCTCGAAGCCGACCAGCAGGACCGTGCCGGCCTGCTCCAGGTCGGCGTAGGTGAGGGCCCCGGTCTCGGGCGTGGCGCCGGCCACCGCCGCGCCGAGGAACGCCAGCTCCTCATCCGAACCCGGCCTGGCCCGGTAGTCGACATCGTTGGTGCCCAGGGCCATCCGGGCGAACTTGGCGTAGGCGTAGGCGTCCTCTTCGGTCAGCCGGCCACCGGGCAGCACGCCGACCCCGCCGTTGTCCCGAGCCCGGGCCAGCCCGGCCGCGGCCGCTTCCAGGGCCTGCGGCCAGGACGTCTCGACCAGCTGGCCGGAGTGGTCGCGGATCAGCGGGGCCAGCAGCCGGTCGGGCTGGTTGACGTACTGGAAGGCCCACCGGCCCTTGTCGCAGTTCCATTCCTCGTTGACGGCGGCGTCCTCACCAGCGAGCCGGCGAGTGATCTTGCCACGCCGCCAGTCGGTGCGCAGCGCGCAGCCCGACGAGCAGTGCTCGCAGACGCTCGGCGTCGACATCAGGTCGAAGGGCCTGGCCCGAAAGCGGTAGGAGGCGCCGGTCAGCGCGCCGACCGGGCAGATCTGCACGGTGTTGCCGGAGAAGTAGGACTGGAACGGGGTGTCGGTGGAGGTGCCGATCTGCTGCTGGGCGCCTCGCTCGAGCAGGTCGATGAAGGGGTCGCCGGCGATCTGCTCTGAGAACCGGGTGCAGCGCTGGCAGAGCACGCAGCGTTCCCGGTCCAGCAGGACCTGGCTGGACACCGCGACGGGCTTGGCGAAGGTGCGCTTGATCTCAGAGAACCGGGAGTCGGCGCGGCCATTGCTCATCGCCTGGTTCTGCAAGGGGCACTCGCCGCCCTTGTCGCAGACCGGGCAGTCCAGCGGGTGGTTGATCAGCAGCAGCTCCATAACACCCTGCTGGGCCTTGTCCGCCACCGCCGAGGTCAGCTGGGTCTTGACGACCATGCCCGGCATGACCGTGGTGGTGCAGGAGGCGGCCGGCTTGGGCATGCCGCGGCCGTTGCCCATGTCGGTCACCTCGACCAGGCACTGCCGGCAGGCGCCGGCGGGCTCCAGCAACGGGTGATCGCAGAAGCGCGGAATGTGGATGCCCAGCTGTTCGGCGACCCGGATCAGCAGGGTGCCCTTGGGAACCGAGATCTCGATGCCGTCGATGGTGACGGTCACCAGGTCCTCGGCCGGACGCTGCCCGGCTGCGGGCTTCTCGGGTGCGACAGTCATGCGTGGGCTCCGGTCAGGGCTGGGGCGTGCGACTCGGCGCCGCTGTTCGGGTTCTTCGCGATCAGGGCGAGGTACTCGTCCTTGAAGTACTGGATGGAGGAGGTGATGCAGCTGGTCGCGCCGTCACCCAGCGCGCAGAACGAGCGGCCCAGGATGTTGTCGCTGACGTCGAGCAGGACGTCGAGGTCGGCCAGCGTGCCCTGCCCGTGCCAGATCCGCTCCAGGATCTGGGCGGTCCAGTAATTGCCCTCGCGACAGGGGGTGCACTTGCCGCACGACTCGTGCTCGTAGAACTGCGTCCACTTCAGCACGGCCTGCACCACGCTGTCGTCGGAGTCGAACACCATCACCGCCGAGGTGCCGTTCATCGAGCCGTTCTTGGCCACCGCGTCGAAGTCCAGCGGCACGTCCAGGTGCTCGGCGGTGAACAGCGGCGTCGAGGACCCGCCGGGCGTCCAGAACTTCAGCGGCTTGCCACGGCTCATGCCCCCGGCCAGCTCCAGCAGCTCCCGCAGGGTGGTGCCCATCGGCGCCTCGTACTGGCCCGGGTTGGCCACCCGTCCGGACAGCGAGTAGATCGAGGTCCCGGGCGAGCCGTCCGGGCCCATCTGCTTGTGCCAGGCGGCGCCGCCCAGGACGATGTAGGGCACGCTGGCCAGGGTGCCGACGTTGTTGACCACCGTCGGAGCGTCGTAGAGGCCGTTGGTCGCCGGGAACGGGGGCTTGAGCCGCGGCTGGCCGCGCTTGCCTTCCAGCGAGTCCAGCAGCGCGGTCTCCTCGCCGCAGATGTAGGCCCCGGCGCCGGCGTGCACGGTCATGTCGAAGCGCAGGCCGCTGCCGAGCACGTTATCGCCGAGGTAGCCCTTGGCGTAGGCCTCATTCACCGCCTGGCTGACCCGGCGGATCGCGTGCACCGCCTCGCCGCGGATGTAGACGAAGGCGTGCTGGGCCCGCACGGCGTAGCAGGCGATGATGATCCCCTCGATCATCGAGTGCGGGTCGTTCATCATCAGCGGCAGGTCCCGGCAGGTGCCCGGCTCGCCCTCGTCGGCGTTGACCACCACGTAATGCGGCTTGGCGGCCTGGCCCGGCTTGGCCTGCGGAATGAACTGCCACTTCATGCCGGTCGGGAAACCGGCGCCGCCGCGGCCTCGCAGATTGGACTCCTTGACCAGCGTGATCAGCTCGTCCGGCTGCATCGTCAGGGCCTTGCGCAGGCCGGCGTAGCCGTCGAGCTTGACGTAGTTGTCCAGCAGCCACGGCGCGTTGGCGCCGAACCGCTTGGTCAGGACCGGAGTAAGCGGCATGTCACTTTCCCTTGTCAGCTTCGTCAGCTGTGTTGGTTCGTTCGCTCTGGCCGCCGGTGGGTGAGTCCGCGGCCGGATCGCTTTTGAAGGTGTTCAGCGGCGCGTCGTTGGAGCTGGTGTAGTCGGGCTTGCCGGAGTTGTCGGCTGCCGTCTGCTCGGCGTCGACGGAGCTGGCCTCGGCCTCGTCACCGGGCGGGTAACCCGGCGCCTGCTGGTTGAGCCGCTGGGCCAGCCGGACCCCGGCCTCGGTCTGCGGCCCGGTGGCCTGCGCCCGGATCGAGGCCGGCCGCTGGTCGACGAAGCCGGCGATCTGGCGCGAGATCTCCTTGAAGCTGCACAACGGCGCGCCCCGGGTCGGCTGCGGCCGGTTGCCCGCCCGCAGCTCGGTCACCAGGCCCACTGCCGAGTCCACGCTCTGGTTGTCGAAGAACTCGTAGTTGACGGTCACGATCGGGGCGTAATCACAGGCGGCCAGGCATTCGGCGCGCTCCAGCGTGATCGAGCCGGGCTCGCCCGCGGCGCCGGCGGTCTCGTTCATCCCGACGCCGAGCAGCTCCGACAGCGCCTGGTAGATGTCATCGCCGCCGAGCATCCCGCACAGGGTGTTGGTGCAGACGCTGACGAGGTACTCACCGGCCGGGGACCGCTTGTACATCGTGTAGAAGGTGGCCACCGCGGCCACCTGGGCCTTGGTCAGGTCCAGCACCTGGGCGCAGAAGGCGATTCCGTCGGCTGAGACGTAGCCCTGCTCGGACTGCACCAGGTGCAGCATGGGCAGCAACGCCGAGCGGGACTGGCCCTGCGGGTAACGGGCGACTATCTCCAGCGCCGCGGCGCGCACGTCCGCGTCGAAGACGGCCGGGTCACCGGGCCGTCCGATGTCGATGAGGCTTAGCCGAGTGTTGGCCATCAGCGGTCACAGCCACCTATCACCGGGTCGATCGAGGCGATTGAGGCGATCACGTCGGCGATCTGGCCGCCGATCGACATCGCCGCGGTCGCTTGGAGGTTGATGAACGAGGGCTCGCGCAGATGCACCCGGTAGGGCCTGGTGCCGCCGTCGGAGACCACGTGCGCGCCGAGCTCGCCGCGGGGGCCCTCGATCGGCACGTAGACCTGCCCGGCCGGCACCCGGAAGCCCTCGGTGACCAGCTTGAAGTGGTGGATCAACGACTCCATCGAGCCGTTCATGATCTTGTTGACGTGCGCGGGCGAGTTGCCCATGCCGTCGGAGCCGATGGACAGCTGGGCCGGCCAGGCGATCTTGGGATCGTCGACCATCACCCGCCCCGGAGTCTGCTCGATCCGCTCGATGACCTGGGAGATGATCCGAAGGCTCTCGCGCATCTCGGCGACCCGAACCACGAACCGGCTCCAGCAGTCGCCGCCGTCGTCGGTGGGGACGTCGAAGTCATAGGTCTCATAGCCCAGGTACGGGTCGGTCTTGCGCAGATCCCAGGGCAGGCCGGCGGCCCGCAACAGCGGGCCGGTCACGCCCAGGGACAGGCAGCCCTCGACGCCGATCCAGCCGACGCCCTTGAGCCGGTTGATCCAGATCGGCTGGCCGCGCAGCAGCCGGTCGACGTCCCGGATCTCCTTGTCCATCTCCTTGATCCAGTCCCGGATCTTGGGCAGGGCGTCCTCGGGAAGGTCCTGGGCCAGGCCGCCCGGCCTGATGTAGGCGTGGTTCATCCGCAGGCCGGTGATCAGCTCGAAGATGTCCATGCAGCGCTCACGGGCGCGGAAGCCGTTGGTCATCGCGGTCAGCGCGCCCAGCTCCATGCCGCCGGTGGCCAGCCACACCCAGTGCGAGGAGATCCGGTTGATCTCCATCATCATCAGCCGGATCAGGTTGGCGCGTTCGGGCACCACCGTGCCGAGCAGCTTCTCCACGGCCATCGAGTAGACCGACTCGTTGAACAGGTTCGCCAGGTAGTCGCACCGGGTCACGAAGGCGCTGCCCTGGGTCCAGTTGCGGAACTCGGCGTTCTTCTCGATGCCGGTGTGCAGGTAGCCCACCACCACCCGGGCGTCGGTGACCGTCTCGCCTTCGAGCTCGAGCACCAGCCGCAGCACGCCGTGGGTCGAGGGGTGCTGCGGGCCCATGTTGATGACCAGCCGCTCGTCGTGCAGCGGCTCGGCGCCCAGCACCGAGTCCCAGTCACCGCCGGAGACGTTGAAGATCCGTCCCTCGGTGGTCTCGCGGGACGGGCTGTAGATATCAGAAGTCGTCATCGGTTATGCCCCTCACTTCTGGCCGAAGCGCTCATCGCTGACGAGCCGGTGCGAGCGCTGCTCATCGGTAGGCCCGCCGCTCGTCCGGCGGTGGGATGCTCGCGCCGCCCTTGTACTCGGTCACCACGCCACCGAGCGGGTAGTCCTTGCGCTGGGGGTGGCCGTCCCAGTCGTCGGGCATCATGATCCGGGTCAGCGCCGGGTGGCCGTCGAAGACGATCCCGAGCAGGTCCCAGGTCTCGCGCTCCTGCCAGTCGGCCGTCGGGTAGACGCCGGTGACCGAGGGGATGCGCGGGTCTGCGGTGCTGACCGCGACCTCGAGCCTGATCCGCCGCCGGAAGGTCATCGAGGTCAGCTGGTAGACCGCGTGCAGCCGTTTTCCCTCGACCCCCTCGCGGGCCAGGTAGTCCACGCCCGAGACGCTGGACAGCAATTCAAAGCGCAGCGCCGGGTCGTCGCGAAACACCTGGCAGACCCGTGCGATGTGCTCGCGCCGCAGGTGCAAGGTCAGCTCGCCGCGGTGCAGCACGACCTTCTCGACCGCGGCCCCGTGCTCGGGATAGGCCTCGGCGAAGGCCTCCATCACCTCGTCGAAGTACCCGCCGTACGGGGGCTCGGCGGGCAACTCGATCCATGGCTCGCGCTGCAGGCCGGAGAAGCCGGAGGTGTCACCGGAACCGGTGACCCCGAACATCCCGGGTGTCTGCCGACCGGCCGGCAGGCTTCCCGACGCCTGCCCGAGCGGCGCCTCAGGGTCGAAGTCAGGGCCGGTGGTCACTTGGCGAACCTCTGGCTGGACGGGATGAGCTCGACCTTCTGACCGGCCAGCCGCTCGGCGCGCTTGGGCCCGAGGGGCTCGTTGGAGATCTTGTGGTGCAGCTTCAGGACCGCGTCGATCAGCATCTCAGGCCGCGGCGGGCAGCCAGGCAGGTACATGTCGACCGGAATGATGTGGTCCACGCCCTGCACGACGGCGTAGTTGTTGAACATGCCGCCCGAAGAGGCGCAGACCCCCATCGCGATCACCCAGCGCGGCTCAGCCATCTGGTCATAGATCTGGCGGACGACCGGGGCCATCTTCTGGCTGACCCGGCCGGCCACGATCATCAGGTCGGCCTGCCGCGGCGAAGGCCGGAACACCTCCATGCCGAACCGGCCCGAGTCAAACCGCGGCGCCCCGAAGGTCATCATCTCGATGGCGCAGCAGGCCAGCCCGAAGGTCACCGGCCACAACGAGGACTTGCGCGTCCAGTTCACCACCGACTCGACGGTGGCCAGCATCATGCCGTCCGGCAGCTTCTCTTCTAAACCCATGTCAGCGGGCCAATCTTGTGGTGGAAATGGGTAGTCGGCACATCAGTCAGTCCCAGTCCAGACCGCCGCGACGCCAGACATAGACGTAGGCGACGAACACGGTCGCCAGGAACAGGAAGATCTCGACCAGGCCCAGCAGGCCCAGCTCCCGGCTGGCGACGGCGTAGGGATACAAGAAGATGATCTCGATGTCGAAGACGATGAACAGCATTGCGGTGAGGAAGTACTTCACCGGGAATCTGTTGGGTCCCGAGGACGTCGGCGCGGGCTCGATCCCGCACTCGTAGAAGGACAGCTTGGCCTTGTTGTAGCGCTTGGGCCCGGTCACTGTCGCGATGATCACCGAGAAGACCGCGAACCCGAAAGCCAGCGCGAAAAGAACCACGATCGGCAGGTAAGGCCCTAACATCGTGACCTGCCCCCCTTCTCACTCGAGTCCACTCGTCGTTGGGCTCACGGCACTCTTGACAAACACTGCCACGGTAGTCTGCTCGACGTTCCGGCCGCTGGTTAGGCTTGCCTAAGTTATCCATCGCAGGCCTATCGCAGCGGCGGCGTGAGGCGGGTCAACGCCGTGATGATCCGGTCGCTGGCATCGCCGTCGTGGGGGTCTGTCAGGTTTGCGAGCAACTTCAGGACGAACTGCATCAGCCGGGGATGCGGCAAGCCGTGCCGGGTGCAGGCTCGCATCACCGCCGGATTGCCGATCAACTTCACGAAGACGCCGCCGAGGCGGTAGTAGGCGCCCCACTCGGCTGCCATCGCCGCCGGGTAGGCCGCCAGCGCCTTCTCCCGCGCCGGACCCTGCGGACGGGCCAGAGCTTGCACGACGGCCTCGGCGGCGAACTTGCCCGACTCCATCGCGTACGGGATGCCTTCGCCGTTGAACGGGTTCACCGAGCCCCCGGAGTCACCGACCAGGAGCACGCCGTCGCGGTAGTGCGGTGTCCGGTTGAAGCCCATCGGCAGGCCGGCGCCCTGGGTCGGGCACAGCGCGTTCTGCTCGCGCAGGCCCCACTCGGGCGGGGTGTTGTCCAACCAGGTGGTCAGCAGCGAGCGGTAGTTGGTCTTCTGGAAACCGGCAGAGGAGTTCAGCACGCCCAAGCCGACGTTCACCGACCCGTCGCCCATTCCGAAGATCCAGCCGTAGCCGGGCAGCAGCTTGGCGTCGTCGGCGCCGGGCGGGCCGTCCCACAACTCAAGCCAGGACTCCAGGTAGTCATCGTCGGTCCGTGGGCTGGTGTAGTAACGGCGCACCGCCACGCCCATCGGCCGCTTGTCATTGCGCTGCATGCCCAGCGCCAGGGCGAACCGACCCGACACCCCGTCGCAGGCCAGCACGACCGGGGCCCGGTAACTGATCTCGGCCGGGTCCCCGCTCGCTGCCGACTTCGCTCGCACACCCCTCACCCGGCCCTGCTTGTCCAGGATCGGCGCGGTGACCGAGGTCTGCTCGTGCAGCCGGGCGCCGGCCTTGACGGCTTGCCGCACCAGCAGGTGGTCCAGGTCTGCCCGGGGGCGGACCAGGCCG
Organism: Jatrophihabitans sp.; assembly: GCA_036399055.1. Taxonomy (NCBI): domain Bacteria; kingdom Bacillati; phylum Actinomycetota; class Actinomycetes; order Jatrophihabitantales; family Jatrophihabitantaceae; genus Jatrophihabitans; species Jatrophihabitans sp. The sequence goes on along the minus strand of DASWNX010000018.1, from coordinate 95,441 downwards.
TAAGCGGGGAACGAGGTCAGTTCGGGCCAGTCCAGCTCCAGGCGCATGCCACCGCCGATCACCCGCAGACCCTTGTTGTGCAGCCAGCCGGCCTCTTCGCTGACGTCGATGCCCATGTCGATCAGCGCCCGGGTGCCTCGCGGGGTGAGGCCGTCACCGCAGACCTTCTCGCGCGGGAAGGACGTCTTCTCCAGCAGCAGGACATCGAGCCCGGCGGTGGCCATCCAATACGCGGCGGCCGAGCCGGACGGCCCGGCGCCGACCACGATCACGTCGGCGTCGTAATGGCTGTCTTCGCCTTGCTCGGCAGGCAAGGACAGGCCGCGCGGACCCTCGGCGATCACGGTCATCCTGCTCCCTCAATTCGGCGCGCCACGCACACCCGGCGTCTCGCGTCCGCCGGCCGATGGCGCGCCAGCGCGAACCCGCTACCCCTCAGGTGCGACGGTTCGTGAAAACTTTCACGAGCCCGCTGCATGTAAGTCTAAGCATGGTCTGGGACTGCTCGGCGCAACCGGCCAGCCCGCCATAACATGGTTGCCATGAGCGATGCCGACGGCCTGCCGGCCGGAACCGGCCGGGCCCGCGACATGGTCGGCCGGCGGCGCCAGCGCAAGGCGCCCGCCACCGGCCGGGTGCACCACCTGGGAGCGGCGCCGGCCGTCATGCCGGTGCTGCGGGACGGCGGGGACGAGACCTCGACCCGGACGGCGGCGGTGCAACTCAGCGCTCGGACCCGCTGGGAACTCGACCAGCTGCTGGCCGACATCACGACGGAGATGGCGCGCGCGTCCGATGACCTGGACTTCGAACGCGCCGGCCAGCTGCGCGACGAGCTGGTCCGCGCCCGGGCCGAGCTCGACCGGCGCACAAGCTAATCAGCGCCGACGGCACCCGGCAGAAATCGGCGTGACCCTCCCTTAATAAATATTAATACTAGGTGAAACCGGGCAGTACTGGTACTTATGTGCCACGGGGATCCATTCCCACTACCCGGAGGTCCTACATGCTCAAAATGCGCCCACTGGTCGTCGCCTTCAGTTCGGCGATGGCGATCGTGATGACGGTGCTGCTCACCGCAGCGCCAGCCAACGCCATAACTGGTGGCTATGTCGCTCTGGGCGACTCGTACTCCTCCGGCGTGGGCAGCGGCAGCGAGTCCGGCGGCTGTCTGCAGAGCCCGACCGCGTACCCGGGGTTGTGGAACGCCGCCCACCATCCGAGCTCCTACCGGATGGTGGCCTGCTCTGGAGCCAAGACCACCGACGTCAACGCCAACCAGCTGTCGGCGCTCAGCTCGTCGACCGGCCTGGTCAGCATCACCGTCGGCGGCAACGACGTCGGCTTCTCCGACATCATGACCACGTGCGTGCTCTACAGCGAGTCCGCATGCGTCGCCGCGGTGAACAGGGCCGAGGCCTATGCCAACGCCAACCTGGCCAATTTGCTGAACGTCACCTACAACGGCATTCGCAGCCGCGCCCCGTACGCCCGGGTGGTCGTGCTGTCCTACCCGGTCTTCTACCAACTGGGAGTCTGGTACTGCGTCGGGCTGAGCGAAACCTCCCGGGCCAAGATCGATGAAGGCATCAATCTGGTCGACAACATCATTAAGAACTCCGCCATTGGGCACGGCTTCGTCTTCGCGGATGTGCGCAGCAAGTTCGTCGGCCACCAGCTCTGCTCCGGCGACAAGTGGCTGCACTCGCTGAACTACTCCGAACTCACTAAGTCCTACCACCCGACCGGGACCGGCCAGTCCAGCGGTTACCTGCCGGTGTTCACTACCGCGGCAGGCTGACCCACCCGTGGGCCGGCCGGACGGGTTTCCCGAGCACTTAGCGGGCGCCCGTCCGGCTGGCGTGCGGCACCTCACCGGCTTCGAGCAGCTCGACCGGCCGATGCCGCACCAGCCTGCTCAGCGCGATCACCGACGTCGAGCGGGCCACCCCCGGAACCTGGGAGACCTCGAGCAGCACCCGCTGCAGGTCCTCGTGCGAGCTGGCGGCCAGCCGGCAGTGCACGTCGCCAGGCCCGGTGGTGGCGAAGGCCTCGACCACAGAGGGGATGGCGGCGATCGCGGCGGTCACCTCCTCCAGCCGGCCCTGGGCTATCTCCAGCGTGGCGAACGCGAGCACCGGGTAGCCGGCGACGGCCAGGTCGATGTCCGGGCCGTACCCGCAGACCACCCCGTCGCGCTCCAAGCGGTCCAGCCGCGCCTGGATGGTGGCCCGGGAGACCTGCAGCAGCCGGGACAGCTCCAGGTAGCCGGCTCGCGGGGTGTCTCGCAGGGCGGCCACGATCGCCACGTCCAGTGAATCGATCTCGCGCCTGCTCACCGCCACCCCTCTGTTCACCGCGCCGCTCGAGTGACTCTGCCCGAGTGACTCTGCCGGGCTAGAGATTGCCGCGAGTCTCCTGCTCACGCTCGATCGCCTCGAACAGGGCCTTGAAGTTGCCCTTGCCGAAGCCTAGCGAGCCGTGCCGCTCGATCAGCTCGAAGAACACCGTCGGGCGGTCCCCGACCGGCTTGGTGAAGATCTGCAGCAGGTAGCCGTCCTCGTCGCGGTCGACCAGGATGCCGCGCGACTGCAGCTGCTCGATCGGCGCCCGGACGTGGCCGATCCGGGCTCGCAGCTCGGGGTCGGAGTAATAGGAGTCCGGCGTGGCCAGGAACTCCACACCCTCGGCCCGCATGGCGTCCACGCTGCCCAAGATGTCGTTGGTGGCCAACGCCAGGTGCTGCACGCCGGGGCCCCGGTAGAACTCCAGGAACTCATCGATCTGGCTCTTCTTCTTGGCGATCGCCGGCTCGTTGAGCGGGAACTTCACCCGGTGGTTGCCGTTGGCCACCACTTTCGACATCAGCGCGGAGTAGTCCGTGGCGATGTCGTCGCCGATGAACTCGGCCATGTTCACAAAGCCCATGACCTTGTTGTAGAAGCCGACCCAGTCATCCATCCTGCCCAGCTCGACATTGCCGACGACGTGGTCCAGGGCCTGGAACAGCCGCTTGGGCGCGCCGTCGCGCGGGCGGTAGCTCGAGCTGCGGGCGACGTAACCGGGCAGGTAGACGCCGGTGTAGCCGGAGCGGTCGATCAGGGTGTGCCGAGTGCTGCCGTAGGCGGCGATGGCGGCGGTGCGGATGACGCCGAACTCGTCGCTGACCTCGTGGGGGTCGGAGAGGACGACAGCGCCCTGGGCCCGGGCCTGCCGGATGCAGCGGTCGACGTCGGGAACCTCCAGCGCGATGTCGAGAACCCCGTCACCGTGCGCGCGGTGGTGATCCAGCAGCGGACTGTCCGGGCTGACCCCGCCCGAGATCACGAACCGGCAGGAGCCGCTGCGCAGCACGTAGGACTTGTGGTCGCGGTTGCCGGTCTCGGGCCCGGAGTAGGCCACCAGCCTCATGCCGAAGGCGGATTGATAGAAGTGCGCGGTCTGGGTGGCGTTGCCGACCACGAACACGACGGCGTCCCAGCCGGTGACCGGAAACGGATCGGTGCTCTGGTCATAGGGCACCAGGCCGACCAGCTGCTTGAGCTGCTCCAGATTGAGGTCGGCGTCCCGCTCGTCAGGCGTCAGGGCCACATCGATGGTCGTCATCTGCATTTCCTCCTGCGCGAAGAGCCGGCAGACCAGTGCTTCCGGCCGCTTATCGCAGGATGACGCCGTGAGGGCTACCGAGCAAGATGCCCATTTAAAAGTAGCTTGGATGCGCAACTTGTCAGCTACTTATCCCTTTTCTATGCGCATTTTGCTCAGCATACTTGCGGGTGCCCAGGTGAACACCGGATACCACACACCGAATGGATCGTCGCTGTAGCGCAGATGGCCTCGGCCCGGCGCCTCACCCACGGCGCCGGCCAGCACCTGCCAGGCCGCCCGGCCCGCGACCAGCAGCTCGGCCGCCAGCACCGGGTCGAGATCGGCCAGGCCCGCCAGCCGGCCCGAGCTCAGGCATGCCCGGACGCCCTCGTCGAACGGCGCGGCCCGGGCGTCGAGGTAGCCGGGCGCCTTCAGCGAGCGCCGAGCCGAGCCGTCGGCCATCACCAGCAGCCCGGTCGCCTCCTCCCCGGCCGCCAGCGCCCGGCCGGCCCGCAGGCAGTCCGCCGGGGGGCTGTCAGCCGCGATCACCAGGTGCTCGATCGGCAGCCGGCAGCCGGCCTGGCTCAGCAGCAACCGGCCGACCACGATGCTCAGCGCCTTGTCGTCCTCACCCCTGGCCGCGCCGCCGACCACCACCAGCCGGCTCGGCCCGGCTGCCAGCAGCTCGCCGATCGCGGCCAGGCAGGCGGTCCGCAGCTGCTCCACCTCGGCCACCGGCCGGCCGGTGACACCGTGCAGCAACAGCGGCGGGTTCGGGCAGCCGGCGACCCCGACGATCACGCCAGGCCCCGCACGGCCCGCCGGGGCGGCTGGCTGCCTCGGATGGCGGCGACCATGTCGAGCACCTGCCGGGTCTCGGCCACATTGTGGGCGCGAAACACCATGGCCCCCTGCCAGGCGCAGATGGCGGTGGTCGCCAGGGTGCCCAGCAACCGCTGGTCCAACGGCAGGTCCAGCGCCTCGCCGACGAAGTCCTTGTTCGACAGCGACACCAGAACCGGCCAGCCAGTCGCCACCATCTCGCTCAACCGGCGGGTCACCTCCAGTGAATGCCAGGTGTTCTTGCCGAAGTCATGCCCCGGGTCGATCATGATCCGCTGACGCGAGACCCCCAGGCCGACCGCACGCTCGGCGAGAGCGACCGTGCGATCCAGCACGTCGGCCAGCACGTCGTCGTAGAAGATCCGGTGCGGCCTGGTCCGCGGCTGCACCCCACCGGCGTGCGTGCAGACCAGCGCGGCGTCGAACTCGGCAGCCACCTCGGCCAACCGCGGGTCATAGCCGCCCCAGGCGTCGTTGAGCACATCCGCTCCGGCCTGGCAGACGGCCCGGGCCACCTCGTGGCGCCAGGTGTCCACCGAGATGATCAGGTCGGGAAAGTCCGCGCGCACCCTGGCCACGAAATCGACCGTGCGCCGGATCTCCTCTTCGGTGTCGACCTCGTCGCCGGGCGCGGCCTTCACACCGCCGATGTCGACGATCTCAGCGCCGGCGGCGACCACCTCGGCCACTCGCTCCAGGGCCTTGTCGAAGGCGTAGGTGGCGCCGCGGTCATAGAAGGAGTCCGGCGTCCGGTTCACGATCGCCATGATCAGCAGGTCGCTCGGCTCGAAGCCGCGGCCGGCTAGCTCGAGCATCGGGTCACTGTCTGCTCATGGGCCCGCTGCTCATGGGCCCGCTGCTCATGCGCCCGCTGCTCATGCGCCCGCTGCTCATGGGCCCGCTGCTCATGGGCCCGGTAGCGCGCGTTGCCCCGGGCGGCCGGGCGCTCGATCACCGGCACCGAGCGGCTGCGCCAGCCCTGCGGGGTGCCGCGGTCGTACTGCTGCAGGTCTCGCGCCTGGACCGGCGGCGCCAGCCCCGGCGGCGCCTGCGCGGACCCGCCGGACCGACCCAGCGGCAGCCGGCGCATCGCCGTCGCCAGGATCTCGGCGGCCATCACTCCCAGATCATGCACGTTCTGGTGCCGATGCCCACGTCTGCCCAGGTCGACCTGGGCGATCGCCGGCAGGCCGTGCAGGCGCCAGGTGTCGGTCAGGCTGGCGAACTCGACGCCGTAGCCGACCGGGATGGGCAGCGACTCGATCAGCGAGCGTCGCACGGCCCACTCGCCGGCCAACGGCTGCACGACAGCGGCCAGCTCGGGCCAGTAGAGGTTCAGCAACGGCCGGGCGACCAGCTCGGTGACCCGGCCGCCCTGCGGCGCGGCGTTCGGCGGCGAGGCAGCCGGCTCCGCGGGCAGGTCGTCGGCCAGCCGGTCGTAGAAGCCTTTGACCAGCAGGGTGTCCGGGTCGGTCAGCAACGGCCCGAGCAGGCCGGTCACGAAGTGCGGACCCCACTCGGTCAGGTCGGCGTCGATGAAGACCAGCAGATCACCGTTGGTGACGAACAGCGACTTCCACAACGCCTCGCCCTTGCCGGGGCTCACCGGTGTGCCGGTGTCGATGTCGCGGGCGGCGAACACGGTCGCGCCCGCGGCCCGGGCCACCGCCGCGGTGTCGTCGGTGGAGTCGGAGTCCAGGACGATCAACTCGTCCACCAGGCCGGTGACCATCAGCGCCTGGCGAATCTGGCTGACCACGGCCGCGACGGTCCCGGCCTCGTCGCGCGCCGGGATCACCACGCTGACGGTGTCAGCCGACTGCCGCTTGGCCCTGAGCAGGTCGGCGAGCCCGAACCGTGCCGCGTCGAAGGTGTGCGAGTCGAACCATCGCCGTGCGGCGACATCCATACCGGCACCCCTCCGCTGTCTGACCTGCTCGACGCTACCGCGCTAGGCGTCGCGGCCCCTCACTCAAGCAAGCGCCTCGGTTCAGCCTGCCGCCGTGAGCCGCCCGGCCAGCCGGGCTGCCACCGCTGCCGGGTCGGCGGCCTCGGTCAGCACCCGAACCACCACGACCCGGCGGGCGCCGGCCTCGAGCACCAGGTCGAGGTTGGACTCGTCGATGCCGCCGATGCCGAACCAGGGTCGGGCCACCTCCTCAGCCGCCAGCGTGGCCACCGGCGCCAGGCCGGTGTGCGGGCGTCCCGGCTTGGTCGGGGTCGCCCAGATGGGTCCCAGGCAGAAGTAGTCCACCTCCGACACCGCCGCCGCGGCCCTGGCCTGCTCGACGCTGTGGCTGCTCAGGCCGATCAGCACGTCCGGGCCCACGATCCGGCGGGCGGTGGCCGGCGCCAGGTCGCGCTGACCCAGGTGCAACACGTCCGCGCCGGCCGCGACCGCCAGGTCGGCGCGGTCGTTGACCGCCAGCAGCCTGGCATGCCTGCGGCACGCGTCGGCCATCACCTCCAGCGCCGCGAGCTCGTCGGCCGCTTCGAGGTTCTTCTCGCGCAGCTGGACGATGTCGACCCCGTTCGCCAGCACCGCGTCGAGGAAGTCGGCCAGGTCGCCGCGTTCGCGCCGGGAGTCGGTGCACAGGTACAACCGGGCTGTTGCCATAGCGGCCAGCGAGGGCTTGGTCATCGCCTCATCCAACCACCGCCGCGTCCGAGGACCGCCGGACGCCGGCCCCGAGCTGACCTGCGGTGTCTGGAACCGGCGCGTCGCCGGGGGTGCGAGCATGTGAGCGTGCGACCACCGGGGCGGACCGACGCCATTCCGCCGCAGGCCCTGATCCTGATCGGCATCGCCTCGGTGCAGTTCGGCGCCGCCTTCGCCGACACCCTGTTCGCCAAGGCCGGTCCGGCCGGCGTGGTGCTGATGCGGCTGGCGTTCGCCTCGGCGGTCCTGCTGGCGTTGACCCGGCCCCGGCTGCGTGGCCGGACCCGCCGCGACCTGCTGGCGGCAGTGGGCTTCGGGCTGGTGCTGGCCTGCATGAACTGGAGCTTCTACGAGTCGCTGGACCGGCTGCCGCTCGGACCGGCGGCGACGGTCGAGTTCATCGGGCCGCTCGGGGTGGCCATCGCCGGTTCCCGCAAAATGCTCGACCTGCTCTGGGTGGCGCTGGCCGGCGGCGGTGTGGCGCTGCTGGCCTTCGGCGGCTCGCACCAGAGCCTGGACCTCGTCGGGCTGCTGCTGGCCGCCCTGGCCGGCGCCTTCTGGGCTGCCTACATCCTGCTGTCCCAACGGGTCGGCTCAGGCTTCGCCGGGCTGGACGGCCTGGCGATCGCCCTGACCCTGGCGACGCTGGTGATGCTCCCGGCCGGAGTCGCCGACGGCGGCTCGGCGCTGCTGCGCCCGGACGTGCTGCTGGGGGGCCTAGGGGTGGCGGTGCTGTCCTCTCTGATCCCGTACTCACTGGAGCTGATAGCCCTGCGCCGGTTGTCAGCGGCCGGCTTCGGACTGCTGATGAGCCTGGAGCCGGCTTTCGCCGCGCTGGCCGGCATGCTGGTGCTCAGCCAGCGGCCGCAGCTTCGAACCGTTGCCGCGATCGTCATGGTGGTGGTGGCCAGCGCGGGCACCACCCTGGAGGCTAACCGCTCGGCCACCGGCAGAGCCGGCCGGTCGCGCGGGCCCGAGGCGACCGGCGAAGCTGGCGACAGTGAGCCCGACGCCGGCGCGGCTCCCCTCGACGGACCGCCCGGCGAGGCCTCCGGCGGGCCGGCCTTGAGTGGGCCTGCTCCGACCAGCCAGCCGCCCCCGCTCGGCTAGCCTGGACCGCATGGCGGCGCACCGTGGCGATGCACTCCTGGTCGGCGGCGGCGCGATCGGACTGGCCGCGGCTTATCGATTGGCTGAGCGCGGTGTCACGGTGCGGGTGGTCGATGCCAGCAGCGGCCGCAACGCCAGTTGGGCAGCCGCCGGCATGCTGGCGCCGGTCAGCGAGGCGGCCTTCGGCGAGGACGAGCTGACGCGGCTCAACCTGGCCGCGGTGCCGGCGTTCGGCCGACTGGCCACCGAGCTGCAGGAGCGCACCGGGCAGCCCGTGGGGTTGCGGACCGAGGGCACCCTGGCGGTGGCTTTCAACGCCGATGACCGGGCGGCGTTGGACCGGTTGACCGAGTTCCGGCGCGGGCTGGGCCTGGGCGCCGAGCGGCTGAGCGGCGCCGCGGCCCGCGCGCTGGAGCCCTACCTGGCCACCGGCGTCCGGGGCGGCGTGCTGACCGCCGATGACCTCTCGGTCGACAACCGCCGCTACCTGACGGTGCTGCGCAGCGCCGCCGAGGCCGCCGGGGTCCGCTTCGTCACCGCCGAGGTCAGCGGCCTGCTGTGGGGCTCCGCCGGCGACCGGGTCAACGGAGTCCGGACGTCCGCCGGCGCCGAGCTGCGCGCTGGCGTCGTGGTGCTCTGCGGCGGGGCCGCGACCGGCTCGCTGCTGCAGGTGCCGGTGCAGCCGGTGAAGGGCCAGATCCTGCGGCTGGCGGTGCCCGAGCGGCTGCGCTCGGCCGGACCGGTGCTGACCCGCACCGTGCGCGGGATCGTGCGCGGCAGCGAGATCTACCTGGTCCCCCGCTCCGACGGAGAGGTGGTGGTCGGCGCCACCTCCGAGCAGCAGGGCCACGACACCGGCGTGACCGCGGGAGGCGTCTACGAGCTGCTGCGCAACGCCTACGAGCTGCTGCCGATCAGCTCGGAGTTCGGCTTCGTCGAGGCCCGGGCGGGATCGCGTCCGGGCACCCCGGACAACGGCCCGATCCTCGGCCAGGTCTGTGACGGACTGGTGCTGGCGACCGGGCACTACCGCAACGGCATCCTGCTGTCGGCGCTGACGGCCGAGGCGGTGGCCGCTCTGGTCGACGGCGAGCCGGTCGCACCGGTGTGGCGCCCGTTTCCCCCCGACCGGTTCGCCGGCTACCGGCCCCCGCAGCGGCCCACAGCCACCGAACCGGCTACCGAGCCCGCCACGGCTGACCCGGTCCCGGCCGGCCTGACGAACTGGGAGCCCGCATGCAGATCACGGTGAACGGCCAGCAGCGCGAAGCAGCCGACGAGCTGAGCCTGGCCGAGCTGGTGGGCCAGATCAGCGACCGCGACACCGGCATCGCCGTCGCGCTCAACAGCGAGGTGGTGCCGCGCGGCAGCTGGCCCGCGACCGCCGTCCGGCCAGGCGACCGGATAGACGTGGTGACAGCGGTGCAGGGCGGCTGAGACCCTCAGCCCTCGGTGAGCCTGGGCACCTCGAGCATGCCGTCATACGGCGAGGACGCCTCAGCTTTGGTTGGCGACTGCGACGAGGCGCCGCATGCACGGTGGTCGTGAGGTCCAAGATCGCTACGCTGGCTCACCAGTGAATTGCTGGGGATTAGGGCTGCGCCAGGACGTCTGGTCGGTGGCGCTGAGTACGTACGCCAGGCCCGCTCGACAGCCGGCTTTGGTCGTCGCACGGTCATCTCATATGGATATCGCAGGGGAGATCACATGGTTGTTTCATGACACCTGGACGGGAACGGCACCGACCGTGGCTACAACAGCGCGCACCGCGCTCTGAAATTGGATACTCGAGCGATCATTGAAGATCCGATGTTTCAGTCCTCGACCGCATCACAGTGGATGCAGATGGCTGACTTCGCAGCCTGGACCGCCTACCAAAGCTTGCTGCGGCACCCAGGCAAACGATGGGCCTGGAATTGGTATCACACTTATTTGACCGGAAGCGACGTCAACGGCGGGCCACAACCGATGTGACTGAGCCGGACAAAAAGCTAGACCTGCCGATCCACGTGTGTGGGGCAGGTCCGCCCGATAAATGTACCACGACCTAACCCGACGCTCCAGCGGGTGTGATGAGAGAACATGAGGTACCTCTGTAAGACCTTGACGAGCGCCAGACCGGACACTCCGATATGTGAACGCTGAACACATCGGCAGACGCCCGCCTGTGAGCCAAGCGCGGTTGTTACGGAGCCGCGCGGTGGACTGACCTCACAGACGTCGAGTCCGGGGTAAAGGGACGGGACCATTAGCTGGGATACGCCGTCTCAGGTAACCAGAGGTCGATCTACGTGAGCTTGGGGGCGTCGAGCATGCCGTCATAGGGCGAGGACGCCTCGGCCCACCAGCGGCGCGGGATCCGGCCGGCCAGCCGTGAGTGCCGGCCGGCTTGCACCGCCAGCCTCATGGCATGGGCCATGCGCAGCGGCTCGGCGGCGCGGGTGACCGCCGAGGCGACCAGCACCGCGTCGCAGCCCAGTTCCATCGCCTGGACGGCGTCGGCCGCGCTGCCGACGCCGGCGTCGAGCACCACCGGAACCCCGGCCTGCTCGACGATCAGGGCGATGTTGTGCGGGTTGCCGATGCCCAGGCCTGAGCCGATCGGAGAGCCACCGGGCATCACCGCCGCGCAGCCCAGGGCCTCCAGCCGCCGGGCCAGCACCGGGTCGTCGTTGGTGTAGGGCAGCACCACGAACCCGTCGTCCACCAACTGCTCGCAGGCGGCCAGCAGCTCGGGACCGTCGGGCAGCAGAGTGCGCTCGTCGGCCACCACCTCGACCTTCACCCACTCGGTCTGCAGCGCCTCGCGGGCCAGTTTGGCGGTGAGCACCGCTTCGGCAGCCGTGCGGCAGCCGGCCGTGTTGGGCAGCACCCGCACTTGAGCCGCTCGCAGCACGTCCAGCACCGATCCGGACGAGCTCGCCTCGACCCGGCGCATCGCCACCGTGGTCAGCTCGGTGCCCGCGGCCCGCAGGATGTCGGCAAGGCCGTCCAGGCTCGGCGCGCCACCGGTACCCACGATCAGCCGTGAGGAGAACCGTTGACCGGCGATGACTAGTTCGTCGAGGGCGTCCCCAGCCGACGGCCCCCCGGTCACCGCAGGCCCCCGGCCTGCTCGGGCGCCGCCGGCCGGCCTGCGCTGCCGGCCCGCGAACCGGCGAAGGGCAGCGCCAGCAGCACGGCCACCGCGAACGAGGCGATCGAGGCCGACAGCCAGGAGTGCCCGAGGGTGTGCAGCCGGGTGCCTGCCGACGTCCAGAAATCCGACCAGTAGGCGATCGAGCCGGGATTGATCAGCTGGTAGCAGAGGAAGCCGATCAGCCAGGCCAGCAGCATCCCGGGCCGCGCCGGGGCGTCGGAGGAGGTGTCCCAGCCGTGGCCGCGGCTGCGGATCCAGGCCGCGATCAGGGCGCCGGACATCGGGATGAACACCCCGCCGATCAGGTACAGGAAGTTGGCGTAGTCGTCGATGTCGATGGTCAGGGCCAGGGTGGTGATCAGCACGCCGACGGTCACGGTGAGCACCCGGCGGTCGAGTGAGGGCCGCAGGTTCTGCAGCGAGATCGCGGTGGAGTAGACGTTGGCGAAGCTCTGGTCGCACTCCCGGATCACCAGGATGGCGAACGCCAGGACGCCCAACGGCAGCCCGATGAACAGGTCGAAGATCCGCTCGCCGTCCTGGGCCACCTGCGCCAGCGCGATCAGCCCGATCACCAGGCAGGCGATCTGAGTGAGCCCGTAACCGAGGAAGCCGCCGGCGAAGGCCGAGCGGGCCGAGCGTGAGTGCCGGGAGTAGTCCGCGCCCAGCGGCACCCATGAGATGGTCAGCGCCATCGCCGAGTCCACGGCCAACCAGAAGCCCTGCCAGGAACCGGCCAGCTCCGGCGTCGGCTCGCGCAGCAGGCCGATCACCAGGACCACCAGCGCGAACACCACCAGCACCGAGACGTACTTGCGCAACGTCCGGATCCAGCCCAGCGGGCGGATCGTCAGGGCGGTGGTGACCGCGCCGGCCAGCACCAGGCACAACCACCGGGGCAGGTCGCCGTGCGTCAGCGCCTGCAGGCCGATCGAGATGGTGACCAACTCGAAGACGGCCCAGCCCAGGCATTGCGCGATGTTGAGGGCCGTCGGCAGGAAGGATGCCTTGGCGCCGAGCAGGCCGCGCAGCAGCACCATGGCCGGCGCGCCGGTCCGTGCGCCCAGCACCAGCGAGCCGCCCAGGATCAGCCCGCCCAGCACCGAGCCGACGACGGTGGCGGTGACCGCCGCGGAGAAGCTGAGCGGCTGCACGCCGTAGGGGGCCAGGATCGCGATGGCGCCGCTGAAACCGAGCAGGCTCACTCCGAGGTTGCCCCAGAATCCCAGCTGGTCGAACAGGCTCAGGGTGCGGGGGGCGGCCTCGTTGAGGGTGGTCGGCGCCTCGGCGTGCGGCGCTGCGGGCGGTGGTTCGGAACGGGTGTCGACAGCCATGGCGGCTACCTCACTCCCTTCGCCGGTATTAACCGGATCAGGTTCGAGCGGTCGGCGGCCGTGCCGGACGGTTGAGCCGTCCTGCTGTGCCGCCCTCTCAGCCCGTTCGTCGGGCTCCCGCGGGGACTGTCCTAGGTTAATACCGTGCAGCCACGCGATTCCAGCGCCGTTCGTGTCCTGACCATCGCCTCCTCGGACTCAGGCGGCGGCGCCGGCATCCAGGCCGATCTGAAGGCCTTCGCGCGCTGCGGGGTGCACGGCATGTCGGTGATCGTGGCGCTGACCGCGCAGAACACGGTCGGAGTGAGCGCGATCCACCAGTGCCCGCCCGACTTCATCCGTGCCCAGCTGGAGGCAGTCTTCTCAGATCTGCCGCCGGCCGCGGTGAAGACCGGCATGCTGTTCTCCGAGCCGATCATCACCACGGTCGCCGCGGCGCTGGCCGGGCGCTCCCAGCCGGTGGTGCTCGATCCGGTGATGATCGCCTCGTCCGGTGCCCGGCTGCTGGAGCCGGCCGCCGTCCGGGCTCTGGTGGGGTCGTTGTTTCCGCTGGCCACCGTGGTGACGCCCAACCTGATGGAGGCCCAGGCCCTGACCGGGCTGGACACCGAGGACCGGCGGGTGCTGACCGAGTCCCTGGTGGCTCTGGGCGCCCGGGCCGCCCTGGTCACCGGTGGGCACGGCAGCCGGCCGGTCGACCACCTGCTGGCCGACGGCCAGCACCTTGAGATTCCGGTCAGCCGGCATGACCGGGCGGCCACCCACGGCGCCGGTTGCACGCATTCGGCCGCGCTGGCCGCCTGCCTCGGCCGCGGCGATCCGTTGCCGGTGGCCGCCCGCCGGGCCGCGCTGCTGGCTGGACTGGCCGTCGAGCGCGGGCTGACCGGCCTGGGCGCGGGCGACGGCCCGGTGGACGCCTTGGACATCGCCTCGTTCAGCCCGCCCGAGCTCGACTGAGCAGGCGTCCGGCGTTGTCAGGCGGCGCCTCAGGACGTCGGACAGACCGCTGGGTAGGCCGCGCCCACCAGCGGCGAGAGCTCGGGGTCGCCGGCCGTCTCGATCGAGAACCGCCAGTCCGAGCAACGAGAAAGCCCGGCGCGCAACGGCCGCTCGATGAGGTCCCAAGACCGGCTGATCGAGCCGCCGAGCACGAGCAGCTCAGCGCCGAATCGCTGAAGCCATGGCCCGAGCACCTCGCCCAGCGCCCGGAACGCGCCGTCGAAGGCCGTGACCGCCGCGGGGTCACCGGTGCGGGCCAGCTCGGCGATCTGCCTGACCCCCAGGGTCGGCGCGCCGCCGGCCTGCGCGAACGCGGCCCGGATGGCACGCCGCGACACCCAGTCCTCCAGCGGCCGGCCGGCGTGGCTGAGTAGCCGCAGCTCGGCCTGCGGCGGCACCGACGGGCCGACGTCGATGACATTTCCCCTGTCCAGGAAGGCCGAACCGACACCGGCGCCGAGGGTGACCCCCACGCACCGGGTGGCGCCCCGGGCAGAGCCGATCAGCCACTCGCCGACCAGGAACGCGCTGGCGTCATTGCTGAAGCACAGCGAACCGGGCTGGTGCGGCAGCGCCTGGTAGAGCGCCGAGCGGACGTCCACGCCGGCCAGTGCCTGCAACCTGCCCGTCCCGGCGTAGTGCGCCACGCCTCGGACGTAGTCGAACGGTCCCGGCATCGCGATGCCCCAGGCCGCGCCCGGCTCAGCTCCCAGGCCGGCCCCGGCCCGTGCCAGGGCCTCGATCAACTGCTCGGCGCTGCCCTGAGCCGGCAGCGGGGCGCGGGTGAGCCCGCTGACCTGCCAACCGTCCGGCCGCACCCAGCCCGCCGTGACGCGGGCGCCGCCCACCTCCAGGACCGGGATGTCACCCGGTCCCCGGCGGGTCGTCGGCCGGCTCACGGCTCGTTCAGGCCCAGCTTCAGCAGCGCGTTCTCCACGACCTCCATCAGTGCCGGATGTATCCAGTACTGGCCACGGACCAGCTCTGGCACCGGCTGGCCGAAGGACATCGCCTGGATCAGCGGCTGGATCAGGTTGGAGGCCTGGTAACCCATCAGGTGCGCTCCGAGCAGCAGGCCGGTGCCGGGGTCGGCGATCAGCTTGCAGATGCCGGTCTGATCCTCCATCGCCCAGCCGTAGGCGGTGTCGCCGAAGGCCTGGATCGCGGTGACGTAGTCGAGGTTGGCGGCCCGCGCCTGGTCCTCGGTCAGGCCGACGCTGGCGATCTGCGGGTCGGTGAAGACAGCCGCCGGCACGAACCGGTGGTCGAACTTGCGCAGGTCGTGCGGATGGGCCAGGTTGTGCGCGATCGCCCTGGCCTCGTGATTGGCCACGTGCTTGAGCTGGAAGTCCGAGGAGACGTCCCCGAGCGCCCACACCCCTTCGACGTTCGTCCGGCCGTAGCAGTCCACCCTCACCCGGCCGTCGTACAGGGTCTGGACACCCGCGGCCGCCAGGCCCAGCCGGTCGGTGTTGGGCACCCGCCCGGTGGCCACCAGCAGGACGTCGCCCTCGGCGTACGAGCCGTCGGTGAAGTCGAGCCGGACGCCGTGCTGGTCGCCGCTGAGCTTGCTGGTCTCCACGCCCAGGCGCAGGTCCCACCGGGTGGCCGCCAGCTGGGTGAACCGGTCGGAGATCTCGGAGTCCAGGTGGCGCAGCAACCGGGTGCTACGGGCCACCAGGCTGACCTGCGCGCCCAGGGCCGAGAAGACGTGGGCGAACTCCGCTCCGATGTAGCCGCCACCCAGGATCACCAGCCGCTCGGGCAGCTCGTCCAGGCGCATGATGGTGTCAGAGGTGTGGTACGGGACCCCGGACTGGGCCACCACATCGGGCACCATCGGCCGGCCGCCCGCGGCGATCACGATCTGCTCTGCGCTGAACTGCTCGCCGGTGCTGACCCGTAGCGACTTGGGTCCGGTGAACTCGGCGTAGCCGGAGAACACGGTGGTGTTCGGCTCACTGACGCGATAGGCCTGGCCGCCGGCCGCGATCGGGTCGATCCGGCCGAACACCCGGTCACGGATGTCGCGCCACCGGACGCCTTCGAGCCGGGCGTCGACTCCGAACCGGTGGGCGTGCTTGACCGAGGCCGCCACGTCGGCGGCGTAGACGTACATCTTGGTGGGAATGCAGCCCACGTTCAGGCAGGTGCCGCCGAAGGTCCCCGCCTCGACGATCGCCACCTTCTTGTCGTCGAAGTCCGGGGTCACCAGCGAGTTACCGGAGCCTGTTCCGATGATTGCCAGGTCAAAGTCGGCCACCGCGCCAGCCTACGGTGCGAATGCCCGGATTTCTCCGTGTCTGGTTGCCCGGTTGCGATCACCCGGCTCAGCGTCGCTGCCGTGCTCGATCATCTGGCTGCTCAGGTTGGCCAGGGCTAGCTGTCGCGCTCACCCGGATCGCGCTCGCGCAGCAGCACGATGAGCTCCTGCTGGGAGCTGACCCCGAGCTTGCGGAACACCGAGGACAGGTGGTTGCGGACGGTGCTCTGGCTGATGAACAGCTGCCGGGCGATCACCGGGACCCGGTCACCGAGCAGCAGCATCCGCACCACCTCGATCTCCCGTCGCGAGAGCCGCTCCAGGCCGGGAATCGGCCGGCCGGACTGGCTGGCAGGCGTCAGATCGTTCAGCGACGTCAGCTGGGCCGTGCGCTCGGTGAACCTGGCCGCGAGGTAGGCCGGGCTGTCGGCCACCCGGCCGGGGATCGCCGACGCGCCGAAGCCGTAACCGGTGAGCTCCTCCCGCCGCTTCTGGTCGGTGATGTCGGTGAGCATGCCGACCGCTCCCATGTAACGGCCGGTCTGGTCATACCAGGGCGCGCCCGCGACCCGTAGCCAGCGGCGCTGCCCGTCCAGCCTGCGGAAGCTGAACTCATACAGCTCGCGCGCGCCCAGAGCCCGCTGACGCAGTCGCTGCCGCAGCATCTCCGAGGTCTCCTCATCGAAGAAGTCCCAGACGTAACCGGCCAGCAAGCGACCGTGGTTGACCGCCAACATCTCGGCGATCTGGTAATTCGCCAGCACGACGGCGCCTTCGGGATCGAGGATGCAGACGCCCTCGACCGAAGCGTCCACGATCGTTTGCAGCAGCTGCTCGCTGGAGGCCAACGCCTCAGCCGTCTCATGCTGCTCGGTGATGTCGCGCACGTTGAGGACCATCGCGCCGATCGACACATCGGCGACCAGGTTGCTGATCCGCACCTCGACCCAGCGCCACGCGCCTTCGCCGTTGCGAATCCGCAGCTCCAGCCGGCGGTACTCCCCCGCGCCCCTGACCGCGCCCTCCCAGTCACGGCGCACCGTGGACAGGTCCTCGGGGTGGACGTAGTCCCAGCCGGAGTGGCCGATCACCTCGCGCGGCAGGCACCCGAACATCTGCCACAGCGACGGCCCGGCATAGCTGATGACGAGGTTGCGGTCGCAGATGACGACCAGGTCGCTGCCCCGCTCGAGCAGCGCCCGGAACGGCCGTTCGGTCATCGCCAGCCGCATCCGGCCTTCGGGCAGCTGGATCCGGGTCGTGGACGCCAGGATCTCGTCCATGCCCTCGGCGCCGCTGACCAGCGAGGCCGTCGTCTTCAGCCGCATCCGGACGCCGGCCCTGGTGGTCACCTCGTGCTCGTGCACCCACAGGCCGCTGGTGCCCATGAAGAGGAACTCGGTGACGTCCTTGCGCGACAACCCCCACTCCGCCAGGTCCGCGATCGGACGCCCGAGGGCCTCGTCCTCGCTCCAGCCGAACATCGCAGCCGCCCCGCCCGACCACAGGGTCACGATGCCCGAGAGGTTGGCTCCCACGACCGCGACCGTCGTGGTGGGGGCGCCCGGCCGGGGAACCCTTGCCTTCGCGCCGTCATCGGCGGGGTCTGATCCAGAGCCCTGAGAGCGGGTCATCGGCCTAGCCGCCTGGACAGCCACGGCATGCAAAACCATGCCGAGGGCCCTCCAGTTTCTGAGGACAAACGGTAACGAGGCATTGCAGGTAAGTCTTGACTGTTGGTCGCTATCCAACCATAGACATAGTGTCCCGCCTTTTCCGATGCTTCGTCCTCATGATCACGTCGGGAAATCCTCGGCTGCCGGCTGCGGTGTCTGCAGAACATCCGGCAACGTAAGGTCAAACGAGATCACTGAACGGGCGGGCGGGCCGCTGCGGGGGTTATCGGCAACCGACTAGGCGGCCACCACCAGACCGTCTGGAAGCCACCACCAGACTGTCTGGAATTAGATACCGGCGATGTAGCGGGCGATAGACCGCTCTTGTAGACAGCTAAAGCCACGGCGCGTGGGGATCAGAGCGGAGAATATAACCGCTCAAGGAATTGATTGCCGCACTCGCGCTCAGAACACGCAGCGCCAGGGACCGTTGAAATCGACGTAGCGGTCATACAGTGCGCAGCGCCGGCGCCCTGGAGCCCGAAGAGCTCATGCCTGGCGCCGCCGGATGCCCCATGGCTCCAGCTGCGCGAAGCCGACCTCGCCCGCCCCGGTCGCGAACCTGCGCCGTCTTCGCTCAGCCGGCGTCGGCAGGCACTGTGATAGCGGTCAGCACCAAGGTGTCAGACGTGCTGAACCGACCGGTGAAGGTGGTCAGCTCGCGCCCGTTCAGCACCGGTCCGGGCACCTGGAGCACGGCGGTGAAGGAACCGGCCGCCGGCTCGACGGTGATGCAGGCCCCGGAGAAGTCCAACCATTTGCCGGTGAGCGGAAACCACGCCTTGTACACCGACTCCTTCATGCTGAACAGCAACCGGTCCCAGTGCACCTGCGGGGCGCTGGCCGCCAGTTCGGCAAGCCAGCTGTGCTCCTGCGGCAGGGCGATCGCCTCCAGCACGCCTTCGGGCAGCGGCCCGTGCGGCTCGGCGTCGATGCCGATGCTCGCGGCGAGCTTGTCTGAGGCGACCGCCGCGCCCCGGTAGCCGGCGCAGTGCGTCATGCTGCCGACGATGCCCGCCGGCCAGCTGGGAGCCCCGCGGGCGCCGGGCAGGATCGGCGCCGGGGGCACCCCCAGCTCGGCGAGCGCGGCCCGGGCGCAGACGCGGACGGTGGTGAACTCGACCCGCCGCTTGGCGACCGCCTGCTGGAGAACAGCCCGCTCGGCAGGCCAGAGCAAGTCCTCAGAGGCGTCGGAAGTGGTGTCCACAGCCCGCACCCACGAGGGCAGCAGGCGCTCGATCACGCCGGCACGGGCAGGATCTGACGCGGCCATTGCCTGGGCTGGCTGCGACCGCGCCACTCGCGGGGATAACCGAGGGAGACCTCTTCGAACCGGGTGCCGTCCTCGAACGTGGTCCGCGGGATGTGCAGGTGGCCGTACACCACCGTCTTGGCCGCGTAGCGCTGATGCCAGTCGGCGGTCAGCTCGGTTCCGCACCACTGGGCGAACTCGGGATAGCGCAGGATCAGGGTCGGCAGCCGGGTCAGCGGGTAGTGGTTGACCAGCACCGTCGGGATCTCGGGGTCGCGCGCGTCCAGGCGACGCATCGTGTACTCCACCCGGGCGCGGCACCAGGCTTCCCGGCTGGGGTACGGGTCAGGGTGCAGCAGCTGCTCGTCGGTGCAGACGATGCCGGTCTCGTAGGCCAGGGCGAGCGCCGCCTCCTGGGTGTCCACGCCCGGGGGCCGAAAGGTGTAGTCATAGAGCAGGAACAGCGGGGCGACGGTGACCGGCCCGCCGTCGCCGGTCCAGACGGGGTAGGGGTCCTCGGGCGTGAGCACTCCGATGTCGCGGCAGAGCCGCACCAGGTGCTGGTAGCGGTAGTCCCCCCGCAAGGACAGCGGGTCGGAGTTGTGCGACCAGAGCTCGTGGTTGCCCGGCACCCACACGACGGTGGAGAACCGGCTGCGCAAGGTCGCCAGCGTGCGCTGGATCTGCTCGGCCACCTCGCCGACGTCGCCTGCGACCAGCAGCCAGTCCTGATCGGTGGTCGGCTGCAGGCGGTCCACCACTTGCCGGTTGTCGGCATAGCCCATGTGCAGGTCGCTGACCGCGAGCATCTTGGGCGCATCACTCGTCACCACTGCCACCAGGACTACAGCCAATCTTTCAGCGGGACCGCTTCGGACGATTCGCGCATTCGGTGAGTGTAATCGGTGCTCGCCAGACGCCGGAATCGCCAACGGGCCTTCGGCCGATTAGTAATCAACAGGGCAAATACACTATTACGGTCGTTCGACCGGTGGTGCGGCCCGGCCGACCCGTGGGTGGCAGCCGTGGCCGGCGCACTGGTGAGTGGTGAACCCGCTACTGTCTGGCGAGTATCTCTCCGGCAGGTGAAGCCAACCGCCGGGCCCAGCGACGTCGAGGGTGGCAATGGCAGGACGATTCACTCCGAGGGACACCGCGTTCTACGATCTGCTCGCCGAGGGCGGCCGCAACGTCGCGGCTTCGGCGGACGTGCTGGCCGGGTTGTGCGAGCCCGACGCCGACCGCGCCAAGATCGCGGCCGCCATGCGCGACCTCGAGCACGCCGGTGACGCGGTCACCCACCGCATCCTGCGGCAGCTGAACAAGAGCTTCGTGACGCCCTTCGACCGCGAGGACATCTACCGGCTGGCCAGCGCTCTGGACGACGTGGTGGACGCCATGGACGAGGCCACCGACTTCATCGTGCTCGCTGACGTCGGCGAGCTGCCGACGCTGTTGATGGACCAGATCCGCCTGGTGCGGTTGGCCTCGATCGAGACAGCGGAGGCGATGGCGCGGCTGGTGACCCTGCAGGACCTGGAGCCGTACTGGATCAAGGTCAACGAGCTCGAGAACGAGGCAGACCAGGTGTACCGCAAGCTGCTGTCGCAGCTGTTCGGCGGCGGCTATGACACCCTGCAGGTCCTCAAGCTGCGCGAGGTCGCCGACCTGCTCGAAGAGGCTGCCGACGCCCTCGAGCACGTCGCGCACGCGGTGGAGACGATCGCGGTGAAGGAGTCGTGACCCGCCCGGCCCAGCCGGCAGGGGCTGATCGGCGCTGGTGGTCCCTGGCGTGAGCATCACCGCGCTCGCGATCGTGATCGTCGTCGTCGCGCTGGCCTTCGACTACACCAACGGATTCCACGACGCGGCCAACGCGATCGCGACGGCGGTGTCGACCCGGGCGATGACCCCCCGGATCGCGCTGGCGATGGCCGCGATCATGAACGTGCTGGGCGCCCTGGTGTCGACCAAGGTGGCCGCCACCGTCGGCAAGGGCATCATCGACCCGCCCACCGGCCGGGACGGGCTGATCATCGTGATGGCAGGCCTGCTGGGGGCGATCGTCTGGAATCTGGGCACCTGGTGGTTCGGGTTGCCCTCCTCGTCCTCGCACGCCTTGATCGGCGGGCTGATCGGCGCGGCGCTGGCGGGCTCAGAAGGCGTCCAGTGGGCCAACATGCTCGACAAGGTGGTCATCCCGATGGTCGCCTCCCCGCTGACCGGCCTGGTTCTGGGCTACCTGTTCATGCTGTCGCTGCTCTGGTTGTTCCGCCGGTCCAACTACCACCGGACCCACCGCAGGTTCCGCTGGGCGCAGGTGGTCAGCTCGGCGGCGATGGCGTTCGGGCACGGCAGCCAAGACGCCCAGAAGACCATGGGTGTGATCGCGATCACATTGATCGTCTCAGGCCACCTCGGCCAGGACGAGGCCATCCCGTTGTGGGTGATCCTGTCCGCGGCCGGCGCGATCGCCGCGGGCACCTACGCCGGCGGCTGGCGGATCATGCGCACCATGGGCCGGCGGATCTACTCGCTCAACCCGGTCAGCGGCTTCGCGGCCCAGTCGGTGGCCAGTGGGGTGCTGTTCACCACCGCCCAGTTCGGCCTGCCGATCTCGACCACGCACGTCATCAGCACCTCGATCATGGGCGCGGGCGCCACCCGACGGCTGTCCGCGGTCCGGTGGGGGGTGGCCGGCAACATCGTCAGCGCCTGGATCCTGACGATCCCCGCCTCGGCCGGGGTGGCCGCGCTGATGTGGGTGCTGCTGCGCCCGCTCAGCTGAGCCGCTCAAACCCGCTCAGACAGCACGTGCCCTCGGCAGGCGCCCGCTCAGGCCGGCAGGATCGCCCAGACCGGATGGATCTCCATCCAGCCGGTCTGGGTGTCCAGAACCCACGGGCCGACGATCGTCACCCGGGATTTCAGCGGCGGCATCTGCATCGGGATCGAGGGCACCACCTCGATCACCAGACTCTGGCTCGAGCGCTGCATATTGACCGCGTTGAGCCACTTCGGATTGACCCCGGTCAGCGAGATGTGCATGTCACCGTCATGCTCGCGGTTGATCGCCCAGGCGATCCCGGTGACCGCCACGCAACGCTGCTTGACGGTCAGCCGGTGCGGTGAGTAGACCCCTTCCAACGGAAAGCCGGAGCGGCAGTACTTGGCCAGCTCCGGCGGCACCAGCGAAGGGTCGGGCTTGACCGGGCTCGGGGGCGGCGCCGTGGACAGCGGCGGCCGCGAGGCATTGGGCGGCGGCTGCGGGATGCTCGGCTCCTCAGCGGTGGTGCATCCGATGAGCAGCAGCAGCGCCGCGCCAGCCACCGGGTACCGGAATAGCACGTCTGTCCCCCGTCCGCACCTGATCCAGTCCACCATAGGTGTCACGGGCGCCCTGCGCCGGGCCCGGGCCGGCGATGCGGCCGGCTCACCCGGGTCCCGGCTCGACGCGGCTGCCGGCCATCAAGTCCTCAGACGCGGGACGGCGCAGGCAGGCAGGCCTGCTCGGCCAGCTCCCAGTCCGGCTGCATGGCCGCGTCGCGCTGCTCGGTGAGGCCTTCCAGGATCGCGCCCCGGACCTCACCGGCGGCAGCGACCCGGTCTCGCAGGAGCTGGGCCGCGACCAGGGCGGCCTTGGTGCCACGCGCGACCACCGGGTCCAGGTGGTAGCCGGCGTCACCGACCAGGCACCAGCCCGGCCCGCTCATCGGGCGGCGCTGCATACGCAGCTTGCCGGCGCCGCCCACCGGCGAGATCCGCCGCCCGGCCGCCACCGCCGGGCCCAGATGCGGGTCCTCGGCGATGATCCGGGCGAACTCCTGCGCGGGGTGCCGGCCCGAGGCGTCGAGCATGGCCTGGTGCATGTCGGTCGAGACGCACCACTGCCGGGGACCGCACGGTGTCGAGATGGCCACGTTGTCCCGTTGCAAGCAGATGTAGCCGCGGTCGGAGGGCAGCGGCAGGTCGGCGAAGTAGGCCAGCATCGCGACCCATGGCGAGGGGATGACCTGGTAGGGCACAGCGCCGACCCGGTCGGCGTTACGGGACAGCCGGCCGTCGGCCAGCACCAACAGGTCACAGCTGACCGGGTGCTCCGCGCCCTGGTGACGGACCGTCACCCCCTGCACCCGCCCGCCCTGGATGGCGATGTCGCGCACCCGGGCGGGACGCAGCACGGTGACGTTGTTCCGGCTCTGGGCCGCCCGCAACAGCGCCGGGTCGAGCACCTCGCGCGGCGCGGTCATCCGGTAGGAGTAGGCGTCCTGTCGCGGGTAGTCCTGCTCGGTGACCTCGCCGTCGGCGCGGAAGGTGTGGCCGTACGTGGGCGGCGCGCCGCAGGCCAGCACCGTCTCGTGCAGGCCGAGGTCAGCCCACAGCAGGGCGCCGTCTCGGTCCCAGGTCGACTGCTGCGGCCAGAACGAGGTGGCCTGCGAGGCGTCGACGACCAGGATCTTCTTCGCATACGGAGCAAGTGCCCACGCGGTGGCCGCGCCCGCGATCCGAGCGCCGACGACCACGACATCCCAGTGACCGGCGATCATCGGCCAGCAGGCCGGTCGTGGCGGGTCATGATTGCCGAGCTTACCGGGCCGTCCTCGATCATCGTGGTTCTTAGGCAGGATTACCGTCGGCCGGCGACCAGCGGGGCTGCTCGGATGCCAACGACCCTCCAGGGTCAGCTGTCACATACAGCGCTCTGCGGACCGGGTTCGACGACTCGGACGTCAGGCACAACGCTTGCCTTTGGCGCCTGCACTCGTCATGGCCGCCGCGATAAACCCCTTCCAGGGGATGAATCTGGACCAAGGGGTGTGACCAGACCACTTGGTATGTTTCAGCGCCGGTTTTCGCACGCCCTCGCGCTCAGTGCGAGACCAGCGGGTTCGCCGTCGCCTGCGTCCTGCTGGTCGATCTCGACAGCGGCGGCGTAGCCCTCGGCGAAGGCTCGCACCGCGTCGAGCTGGCTCGCCTCACGGGCGCCGCCGACGACACGGTGCCAGATCCCGGCCCGCCGGGCGAGCGCCGGGACGATGGCCTCAGCCAGCTGACCCACCGCGACCACCACGGTGTCGGCCGGCACCACAAGGTCAGCGCCCTGGGCGTCGGTGACGTGCACGCCCTCGGCGGTGATCCGGCGGCACCGCACACCGGTCAGGACCTGCACGCCTTGGCCGCGCAGCTCGCCGAGCACCGCCCACCGGGTCGAGCGCCCGGTGCGTGCGGCGAGGCTGGCGCCGCGGTGCACCACGGTGACCTCGTGGCGGCCGGTGACCGGAACGGGGCCGCCGAGGACGCCGTGCTCGCGCAGGAACCGCTCGGAGTCAGGCAGCGAGGTCGTGCCCCGGCTTGCCAGGTGGGCGATGTCGACCGCGATCCCGCCGCCGCCGATGATCACCACGCGACCGCGCAGGGCGCCGTCGGCGAACGCCTCGGGATAGCTGCGCACGTGCGGCAGGTCCGCGCCCGCAAGCGCCAGCGGGCGCGGACGCACGCCGCTGGCGACTATCACGCCGTCGTGTGAGCGCAGCAGTTCCAGGTCCTGCGGGCCGACGGCGCGCCCGAGGTGGACTCCGACGCCCAGGCGCGCCAGCTCGGCGGCGAAGTAGTCGACGGTGGCGCCGTAGTCGGCTTTGCCGGGCACCCGGCGGGCCAGCAGGAACTGCCCGCCCAGTGCCTCTGACCTCTCGTAGAGCTCGACCTGATGCCCTGCGCGCGCCGCCTGCAGGGCAGCCTGCAGGCCGGCGGGACCACCGCCGATGACCGCGATCCGGCGCGCCGCCGGAGTGCGGACCGGCGCGGGAACAGCCTCTCGACCGGCCCTGGGGTTGACCATGCAGGACACCTCGCGGCCGGCCAGCGAACGATCGACACAGGCCTGGTTACAGCCGATGCAGAGGTTCACCCGGCGGCCGGCGCGGGTGGCGGCGATCAGGTCGGGGTCGGCGAGGAAGGGGCGGGCCATCGACACGAAGTCGATGGCCGTCTCGGTCAGGACGGCGGCGGCGAGCTCCAGGCGGTTCACCCGGTTGCTGGCGATCACCGGCAGCCCGGCCGCGCCCGCCCGGGTCAGCTCAGCCTTGATCTCGGCGGCCACCGGCGCCCACACACCGGGCGGCACGATCGCCTGGACGCTGGGAACCTTCGCCTCGTGCCAGCCGACGCCGACGTTGAGGGCGTCCGCGCCGGCCGCGGCCAGGGCGCGGGCGAAGGTGAGCACGTCGGCCCGATCGGCGCCGCCGGCGACCAGGTCCAGGCCGGTGAACCGCACGATCACCGGCAGCTCGGTGGCGGCGCGGACCGCCCGGGTCACCTCGGCGCCGAACCGGGTGCGGCCGGTGGCGTCACCGCCCCACTCGTCATCGCGAAGGTTGGTCAGCGGCGAGAGGAACTGATCGATCAGATACCCCTCCGAGCCCATCACCTCCACCGCGTCGAAGCCCAACTCGGCCGCCCACGCCGCGCCGCGCGCGAAGTCGTCGATGGCGTCGCGAACCTGCCGGTCGGTCATCGCCGATGGCTCGCAGCGGGAGAACCCGCTGTAGACCGCCGACGGCGCGAGCGGCGCGCCGGCCTCGGACAGCGGCGCGTAGCGGCCGGCGTGGAACAGCTGCAGGGCGATCAACCCACCGGCGCCGTGCACCTCGTCGGTGACCCGGCGCAGCCTGGCTCGGAACCGCGCGTCGGCCAGCACGCCGTATGCCGGGCCGCCCGCGCCCACCGTGCTCACCGCGACGCCGCCGGTGACCATCAGGCCGGCGCCGCCACGGGCTCGCTCGGCGTAGAACGCGGCCAACGCCGCACCGCCGTCATCGCGCGCCTCGATCCCCAGATGCATCGCGCCCATGATCACCCGATGCGGGAGCCTCAGCCGGCCGATCCGCCTCGTGGTGAAGACCGCGCCGAGGTCAGCCACGCTCAGCTGTCCCAAGCCAATGGCGGGCCAAGATCCTCGGCGAACGGCGGCGCGACCACCGAGAGGCCACCGTCGACGACGATCGTCTGCCCGGTGATGTAGGTCGAGGCCGAGGACAGCAGGAAGACGACGCTGTCGGCGACCTCCTGCACGGTTCCCATCCGAGCAGCCGGGATCTTGGGCAGCACCTTCGACAGCGGTGCCATGCCGGGGACCTGGTAGAAGAACTCCGACGAGTCCGAGTCGATGATGCCGCCGTTGACGGCGTTGACGTTGATCCTCTTGGGCGCGAACTCCACGGCCATGTAACGGACCCACGCCTCGATGGCAGCCTTGGCGGCGCCGAGGTTGGCGTAGGTCGGGTAGGCCCGGATGCTGCCGTAGCTGGACAGCGCGACGATCCGCCCCCCGTCGTCCATCAGCCGCACGGCCTGTTGCGCGCCGAGCACGAAGGCGCGCACGTTCATCGCGTACGAGCGGTCCAGGTGGTGCTGCTTGAGATCGGCGATGTTCTTGAACGAGCTCGCCGCGGCGTTGCACACGAAGAAGTCCAACCGGCCGAACCTCGTCCGGGCCGCGTCGAACAGCGCCTGGATCTCCTCAGGCTGCTCGACGTCGGCCTGCACGGCGATCGCCTGGCCGCCGGCCTTCTCGATCTCCTCAAGGGTCTGCTGGGCCCGATCGGCGTTCTTGCGGTAATTGACCACGACCGAGGCGCCGCCGGCGGCCAGCGTGAGCGCCACCGCCCGCCCGATACCGCGCGAGCTGCCGGTGATGACGGCGACTCTGCCGGAATAGCCGCCTTGGTGGCTCACTGGACAGACCCCAGCACCTCGCGGGCGATAACGGTCTTCTGAATCTCGTTGGTGCCCTCCTCGAACCGTTGCGCTCGCGCGTCGCGGTAGACCCGCTCGATCGTGCTGGACTCCCAGAAGCCGATGCCGCCGTGCACCTGCAGCGCCTTGTCCGTGACCCGGGTGAGCATGTCGACCGCCGTCAGCTTCGCCATCGAGGACAGCGAGCCGGCCCGGACGTCACCGTCCTCCCACTGGCGGGCGGCGTAGAGGGTCAGCTGACGAGCAGCCTCGATGTCGGCGGCGTTCTCCGCGAGGGCGAACGAGATCGCCTGCCGGGCGGCCAGCGGCTTGCCGAACGTGGTGCGGGCGCGCGCGTGCTCGACCGCGAGCTCCTGCGCCCGTCGGGCCAGGCCGACGCAGGACATCGCCACCGCGATCCGGCTGGGTGTGAGGAATCCGCCGAGCGCGACGTCCAGTCCGCTGCCCTCGTCGCCGAGCCGGTTGGCGACCGGCACCGGGGTGCGGTTGAAGACCAGCCGGGCATGGTCGGTGCCGCGCACGCCCATGGTGCCCGACATCGACTCCACGATCACCCCTGGGGCGTCTCGGTCGACCAGCAGCGCCAATGTGCCGTCCTTGCCGCTGGTTCCGGCCAGCCGCGCGAACAGCAGCCAGTAGTCGCAGCTCACGCCGAAGGTGATCAGATGCTTCTCACCGGAGAGGTAATAGGTCTCACCCTCCCGCTCGACGCTGCTGCGCAGGTCCGCGCCGGTGCCGGCGGTGGGCTCGGTGAGGGTGAACGCGACCCTGAGGTCACCGGCGACCTGTGGCAGCACGAACCGCTCGCGCTGGGCGTCGGTGGCGAACTGGTCCATCGAGCGCCAGACGCCGTTGCACACGTGCACGATCATTCGCACCGACGCGTGCGACATCGAGATCAGCTCCAGCACTTCGAGGTAGCGGGAGAACGGGATGCCGCGGCCGCCGTACTCGACAGGCGCCGCCAGCCGCAGGAACCCGCGGTCGCGCAGGTCGGCCCACAGCTTGTCCGCAACCATGCCGGACTGCTCTATCTCAGCCGCGTACTCCTCGCCCGGCCCGCGGACGAACGCCTCGACCTCCGCGAGCACTGCCTGGATCCCGGCCTCGTCGATCCCTGTCACTGCCGCACCTCACCGTCGGTCAATTCCCTGATCCACTCGCGGAGCAGGTACTTCTGCACTTTGCCCGCCGGGTTCCTCGGCAATTCGGCCAGCAGCTCCAGCCGCTCAGGCCAGTACTGGATCGCCACCTGTCGCGAGTCGAGAAAACGCCGCAGCTCATCGAGGTCAAGGGCACGGTCGAGGTCATCGGCCGCGACCACGAACGCGCAGGCCCGCTCACCGAGCCGCTCGTCGGGCATCGCGACGATGACAGCCTCCCGGATCGCCGGATGCAGATGCAGCAACTGCTCGATCTCGGCGACCGGCACCTTCTCGCCACCCCGGTTGACCACGTCCTTGACCCGGCCGGTGATGCGGACGAAGCCGCGCTCATCGATCACCGCCAGGTCACCGCTGCGGTACCACCCATCCGCGGTCATGGCCTGCGCGGTCCACTCCGGACGGTCGAGATAGCCGGCGAACAGGCACCTGCTGGTGACCTCGAAGTGCCCTTCCTGCCCAGGGCCCAGGACGGCGCCCTCGCCGTCGACCACCCGGACGCCGACCCCGCTGAGGGCACGCCCGTCGGTCCCCCACACCAGGGCGGCCTCGTCGCCAGGCGCGGCCAGGGTGCCCAGGCAGGTCTCGGTGGTGCCCCACGCCCCGCACACCGCGGCGCCCAGCTCTCGGGTGGCCCGCTCGGCCAGCGCTCGGGGCACGGCGGCGCCGGTCGCCACGAAGATCCGCAGCGCCTCGGGCTGCTGACCGGTTCGCTCGACCGCGCCCACCAGGTCGGCCAGGAACGGGGTGGCCGCCTGGGTGAAGGTGCCCTCCCAGCGGCGCAGGGCGTCCAGGGCGGCCGGCCCGTTCCACACCGGTTGCAGGATCTGCGCGACGCCCAGCGTGATCGCCAGCCACATGCCGTACAGGAACCCGGTCTGATGGGCCAGCGGAGAGGGGATGAAGACCCGGTCCGCGCGGGTCAGGCCAAGGTGCCTGACCTGCATTCCAGCCGCCCTGGTCAGGGTCTCCATCCGGTGCAACACACCCTTGGGCTCGCCGGAGGTCCCCGAGGTGAACAGCAGCTGAGCGAGCGCGTCCGGCGCGGGGCGGCGCGCGTCGAGGCAGGCGCGGTCGGGAACGCGCCCGCCGATCAGGTCGGCGTAGCGGTGCCAGCGGGCGGCTCCGCCGACGGGCAGCGGCCCGGACCCGCCCCCCACCACCACGACGTGCTCGACAGTGGCGGCCCCGGGCCCGGCGAGCAGGGCGAGAGTCTGGCCGATGTGGTCCCGGCCGCGGAACTCCTCCGGCGCCACCAGCACCCGAGCCCGGGCGCGGCCCACCATGAAGCTCAGCTCGCGTTCGCGGAAGATCGGCATCAGCGGGCACGAGATCGCGCCGATGCGCGCCACCGCGACGGCCAGGACGGTGAACTCCGCCCAGTTGGGCAGCTGCCAGGCCACCGTCTCGCCGGGCGCCACGCCGAGCTCCAGCAGCATGGCCGCCGCGGCGTCAGCCTGCTCGTCGAGCTCCCGCCAGCTGAGCACCCGCTCCGGCCGAGAATGCGAGGCGGTCTCGACCACTGCCGTCTCGGTCGGCCGCTGCTGAGCCCAGCGACGCACGTACGCGTCGAGAGGAGTCCTCGCGAGGGTGTCGGGGTCTTCGACCGCCGCTGCCTGAACAGGCGGCCCGACCTGAGTCCGCGCCAGCGATGTCTGCACCGAGGGCATGGCCATGGCGATCGAGTTCACCTCGATGGGAAAAGAAAGATAGGAGATCGAGTGGCACCGGGGGAAGGTCGACCTGCTCTGGCCGTCGGCCCCGAACGCGGCGATCACCAGCTGCATCAAGAACCCAGCGGCGGCGTCGGAGCCGCCACCTGACACGAGCTGGCGGCGCCGAGCGCGTCAGCCCCGGACGTCCGAGCCACGCTCAACTCGTTCTCGAGCATCGCGACTTGCTGAGCCATGTCAACCCCCATGCCACGTATAACCGGCGTGTGTAGCCCGCTCGTCATGCTGATCGTATGCATTGGCAATCATGGGAACGTACGAAACCGACATCTTGCCGCACTGTGACCACTGGCCGGCACCCGTTGAAGAGATCGGCACGTCGGCCGACAGGATGCTAGCAGCGTTTTTGCTTGCAGGCCTGGCAAATCCGGATCGGACCGGCGACCACCGGACGCTTTGGCCAGGCGCAGCCGGCTGGGCCGGCGTGCGACGCAGATGTGGCTGGGGTGAAGCCGTCGCCCCTCGACCTGATGGATTTCTCCACACCTGACTTATTGTCGGGCTCGGGTATTGGCACGTTCTAGACCGCTATCGCAGACTGCCACTGCCCTGCGAAATCTCACGAAGGCCCCCGAAGGCGACACACCGTGGTTCGCAGGTCGGTAACGCACTCGACGAACCACACTGAGAGGTCATTCACGTGGATAGCGCTGTTCTGCCTGCTCCTGCCGGATCGCGCCCGGAGTGGGGCGCCGACGCGCTCGACCTGGACGCCTACTTCGCCCGCACCGGCTACAGCGGACCTCGGGACACCACGTTCGAGACGCTGCGTGGCATCCACCGAGCGCATGCCACGTCGATCAGCTGGGAGATCCTGGACATGACGGCCGGCCGGCACGTCGCCCTGGATCTGCCCACGACGCAGCAGAAGATCGTGCGGGACGGCCGCGGCGGATGCTGCCTGGAGACCAACCTGTTGTTCGCCGCCGCGCTGGACCGACTCGGTTTTCCGCTCGTGCGCCACATCGCCCGGGTCCGCCGTGGCAGCGACCAGATCCGCACCCGGTCGCATGCGGTGCTGCTGGTCGAGGCGGACGGCGAGCTGTGGATGGCTGACCCCGGCTTCGGCGACGAGAGCCCGCTGGAGCCGATCCGGTTCGCCGACGGGGCAACCCTGACCGTGGCTGACTGGACGTGGCGACTGGACCAGGAAGGCGAGGACTGGGTTCTGCGCAGCCTGCACGCCGACGGCTGGTTCGACGTCTACTCGTTCCGACTCGAAGCGCACTTCCCCATCGACTTCGACATGATCAACCACTTCTCCTACGCCGACCCCAAGTCGATCTTCGTCGGCAAGCTGGTGGTGCAGCGAGGCGATGAGAAGGTGCGGCAGGTGCTCAAGGAGAACGTCCTGATGACGACGTATCCCGACGGCACCTCCGAGCGCCGGGAGCTGACAGGCGAGGAGATCGTGCAGGAGATGCGCGACACCTTCGGGATCAAGCTCGACGCCGGTGACCAGCAGTTCCTGCGTGAGCACTACGCGGTCGCGCCGGGCACCGCGTGAGCCTGCCGGGGCGGCCCCGCCCCGGCAACCTGATCTGGACCGCGCCCGACCGGCTGTCGGCCCGTGCTCGGCAACGTATCTCAGCAGAGAGAGACACCTATGCTCAGCTTTCCCGCCAGCAAGCAGGGCTTGTACCTGGGCGCCGTCGCTGAGAACGCCGCGGCCAAGCATGGCAGCACCCCGCTGACGCTGGATCACGACCTCGACATCCTGCCCGACGCCGGCCGGGAGCTCACCGTCTCCGAGCTCGCTCGGCACGTCGAGGACTTCGGGTCCCGGCTGTGGGCGGCTGGCGTCCGCACCGGCGACCAGGTCGCGATCCACAAGGCGAGCAACTTCGACATCTACATCCTGGCCAGCGCGGTGGCGCGGCTGGGGGCGGTGCCGGTCATGCTGTCCCCCGCCCTCGACGGCGACAGCGTCGCTGCCCTGCTGGGCCGGCTTGACAGGCCTTACCTCATCACCGACGAGGCAAAGCTCGACGGCTCGCTCGCTGACGAGCCGCTGACCGAGCTCAGTTCGGCGATCATGCTGGCCAGCGGATCCCGCGACGGCGCCGTCAGCCTGGCCGAGCTGGCCGGTTCACCCCGGCGGCGGCCGATCTACCCGCACCCGGACGAGCCGGCGCTGATGACTCACACGTCGGGCACCACCGGACTGCCCAAGCTGGTGGTGCACTCGGCCAGAACCCTGCGGGGCCGGTTCCGTCCCCAACGCCGGCTGATGTCCCTTATCCGTAAACGAGAAACCGTCGCGGTGCATGTGTCCTACGTGCACTCCCGGATGTATCTGGCCATGGCGGTGCTGCTGCCCCGCGCGATGCCGCTGGTCATCATGAACGACGGCGAGCCGGACAAGGTCGCCGAGCTCTTCGCCCGCACCCGCCCGGGATTCCTGGAGACCCATCCCAACTCCTTCATGGAGTGGGAGCCGTTGGTCGAGGACCCGCGCCGGCCGCTGGCCAACGTCAAGTACTTCAGCACCACTTTCGACGCCATCCACCCCGGGACCATGGACCGTCTGCTGCAGGCCTCCCAACGACGCATGCCGTTTTTCTTCCAGATCTACGGGCAGAGCGAGTGCGGGCCGCTGGTCGGTCGCGGTTACACCAGGCGCAACGCGCACAAGGCCAACGGCCGCTGCCTCGGTTACGCGATGCCCGGCATCAGCAAGTTCCGGATCGTCTCGCGCGACGGCAAGCCGCCGTCGAAAGAGAACCCTGGCTACGTCGAGGTCTTCACGGTCGGACGGGCTGTGACCTATTACGGCGAGCAGGAGCGGTTCGACAGGCAGACCGACGGCCGCTGGTGGCGCGGCATGGATGTCGGTTACCGGGGCAGGCTGGGTTGCCTTCACCTGCTCGACCGGGAAGTCGACCAGATTCCCAACGTGCACAGCACCCTGGCCGTGGAGGACGCGGTGCTGTCCAGGCTCGCCGAGGTCACCGAGCTGGTCCTGGTAGCCGGCCCGAATCAGGAGCCGCTTCCGGTGGTGTGCACCCGGCAGGACCTGCCGTTGGATCCGGACCGGTGGCAGCTGGCCGTCGCCGACTTCCCGCAGCTGGCGCCGCCGATCCAGATGTCGCTCAGCGAGCTGCCGAGAACCGCCACGATGAAGGTGCAGCGAAGCGAGCTTGCCCGCCAGCTCCACGCGCGACTGAGGCAGAATGCGTGATCGGCTCAACCCCCTCACTCGCAGACTGCGACGTCCTGGTCGTCGGCAGCGGTCCGACCGGCCTGATGGCAGCCGCTGAGCTGCTGCGACGCGGTGTCCGGGTTCGCGTCATCGACCGGGCTGCCGAGCCCTTGAGCGTGCCCAAGGCTCTCTCGCTCTGGCCGCGGGCATTGGACATCCTGACCGATCTCGGCGTGGGCGAGGGCATCCGGCAGGCCTCGGTTCAGGTCAACGCCTTCAGCTACCACTCCGACCGGAAGGCTTTGGCCACCTTCGGATTCGCCCCCGAGCTGGCCTCGCGGATACTGCCCCAGCCCGAGACCGAACGGCTGCTCACCGAGCGGTTGCACTCCCTCGGCGGCAAGACCGAACGGGGGGTGCGGCTGCTGTGCATCGACGACGTCGACTTCTCCGGTCAGATCGACCGCACCGACGGCGTCACGGTGCTGCTCGAGCACGCCGACGGCGGAGTGCAGCGAGTCCGGGTGCCCTTCGTGATCGGCGCTGACGGCGCCGGCAGCACGGTCCGCGGCCAGATCGGCTCCGGCTTCGCGGGAAGCACCTACGAGCGCGCCTTCGCCCTCGTCGACGCGCGGATCGAGGGGTACCTGCCGCCGGACGAGATCCACTATTACCAGGCTGCCAGCGGAACGCTGGTCATCGTGCCGGCGCCCGGCGGCGTGTTCCGCTTTCTGACCATCGTGCCGCCGAGCGTGAGCGAGGTCAGCGTCGAGATGATGCAGTCGGTGATCGATGACCGGGGACCGCGGGGGGTCCGGATAGCCGAGCCGGTCTGGCAGACCATCTTCCGGGTGCATGCCCGCCACGCCACTGATTTCCAGCGAGGTCGGGTGTTTCTCATGGGAGACGCCGCGCACGTGCACAGCCCCGCCGGTGGTCAGGGCATGAACAACGGCCTGCAGGACGCGCACAACCTCGCCTGGAAGCTCGCTGCCGTGATTCGCGGCGAGTCACCCAGCTCGCTGCTGCTGAGCTACGGGCCGGAGCGGTCCGAGGCGACCCGGCGGATCGTGCGTGACACCGACGTGCAGACCAGAGCCTGGATGGTGAGCGGTCGGGCGAAGTTGCTGGCCCGCGACGCGGCCTTCCGGCTGCTCGACGCGACCGGCGCGGTGTCGCGCTGGTACGCGCCGGTCATGGCCGGCCGCCGGCTGGCCTACCCTCCGACCCGCCAGACCCAACAGCCCTCCCGCCTGAGCGGGTGCGCCCTGCGAAGCCGGCTTCCCAGTGGCGTGCGGGTCGGCACGGTGTTCCCGCGCCGGCTGGCGCTGGAGCACGGCATCTGCGGTCCCGACGCCGACCCGCTGGCGTGGACCCTCCTCGTGCTGCCGCCGGCCGCGGACGCCGGCTGGCCGAACGACCCCTCCTGGCTCACGGCGCGGCGCCCGCGGTTGCGGGTGGTCCGGCTGCAGGCGCAGCCGGCGGAGCTGGAGTGCCAGCGGCCCGGGTACTACCTGGTGCGCCCCGACGGTCATATCGCCGCCCACGGGCACGAGCGCGACCTCGACCGGCTTCGCGCCGAACTCGACCTCGCGCTCATGCCCGCCGTCCCGGTAGCCGGCTGAGGAGAAACGAATGAGAGACCGCTGCACCGTCGCGATCGCCTACCACTCCCGTTCCGGGCACACCGCGGTCCTGGCCGAGGCAGTGCGCGCCGGTGTGGAGGAGACCGGCGCCCGGGCCGTGGTGGTCCGGGTGGACCTGATCGACGACGCGCAGTGGGCCGAGCTCGACGCCGCCGACGCCATCGTCTTCGGAGCGCCGACGTTCATGGGAACGGCCTCTGCCGCATTCCACGTCTTCGCCGAGTCGACGGCCGGTCGCTGGGCCGCTCGGGCGTGGCGCGACAAGCTCGCTGCCGGCTTCACCATCGCCGGGGCCATGAGCGGTGACAAGCTGCACACCCTGCAGTACTTCACGATTCTGGCCGCCCAGCACGGCATGCATTGGGTGAACCTCGACCTGCTGCCCGGCTGGAGCTCCACCCGGGGCTCGATCCAGGACTTGAACCGGCTCGGCATCACCCTCGGCGCCGGCGCCCAGGTCAACACCGATGAGGGTCCGGAAGCGGTGTCCCAGGCTGACGCCGACACCGCGCTGCACCTCGGCAAGCGCGTCGCCGAGGTGGCCGGCGCCTTCGCCGACACCCGGGCTCGGCAGCCCAGCGAAACCGTCGCACGTCCGCTCCGGCACAGCGCCCACAGCACCGCAGGGTTGTTCGGACAGAAGAGGGACGTCACCACCAGGCCGTCCTCGCTCTTTAAGGAATCGTGAGCGCACTCATGACACTTGACAGCCACGTCTACCCCGGGCTCGAGCAGAGCATCCAGCAGCTCACCGCGCTCGTGGTCATCAAGAACGACCTGGTGCGCCACGGCATCGCCAGCATGCTCGGCGCCGTGGCCACCGTCGGCGACGTCTGCACGTGCGCCAGCGAGGAGGAGGCCATCGCCAAGCTCGCCACCCACCGTCCGGATGTCGTCCTGTGCCACGGCACCGGACCGGCCGCGCTACCCCTCATGCAGGCCGTGCTCACGCACAGCGCCCAGATGGTGCTGCTGCTTGAAGACCTGGACCTGGCCGCCATCGACGAGACGATCATGCTCAACGCGCACGGTTTTCTCATGCAGGACGACGCCACGGTCGAGGTCCTGCAGGCCGCGATGGACCGGCTCGCGGTCGGAGGCATGCTGCTGCCCAGCGAGCTGGCCCGCGCGCTGATGACCCGGGTGGCCGGCGCGTCACGCATCGCACCACCCATCTGCCTGACCTCACGGGAGCGCGAGGTGCTCGGCCTGCTGGCCCAGGGCCTGAGCAACAAGCAGATCGCCCGGCGGATGGACATCTCCGAGCACGGGGTCAAGCGGCACGTGACGAACCTGCTCGCCAAGCTCAACGCGCCCAACCGCACGCTCGCCGTAGCCGTCGCGATTCAGGATGGGCTGATCCCGCAAGGGGACTGAGCCGGCGTTCACCGGCGCGGTGGGGTCAGAAGTTGACAGACATCTGCCGCTGACCGGTGGCAACCCATCCGATGCTGCCAGAATCGAGCTTTGTGCGCGCTGCCTACATCACCTCCTTCGGACCCGCGGAGTCCATCCGGCACGGAGAGCTGCCCGCGCCTGCACCCGGTCCCACCGACGTGCTCGTCGATGTGCACTACAGCACCGTCAATCCAGTGGACACGTTCGTGCGTTCAGGGCTCTTCCCCAGCCCGCCGATCTTTCCACTGGTCATAAGCCGCGACCTGGTCGGCGTCGTCGCCGCGGTCGGCGACTCGTCGACCGGCTTCGCCGTCGGCGACTGGGTCTGGTGCAACAGCCTCGGCTACGGGGGCCGGCAAGGCGCCGCGGCCGAACAGGCCGTCGTGAGCGCCGAACGGCTCTATCACCTGCCCGAAGGAGTCCCCGCCGCCGAGGCGGTCGCCGTCATCCATCCGGGCGCCACCGCTTACCTCGCGCTCAACACCCACGGCCGGCTCCGGGCCGGTGAGACGGTTCTGGTGGCCGGAGCGGCCGGCAACGTCGGCGCCGCGCTGGTGGTGCAGGCGGTCCAGGCCGGGGCAACGGTCATAGCCACCGCTCGGGACTGCGACGCCGACTACTGCCGGTCCCTCGGCGCCTCGGAAGTGCTCGACTACCGCCAGCCGGATCTGGCCGGCCAGCTGCGTCGGCTGAGCCCACCTGGCGTGGACGTGTTCGTCGACACCTCGGGCGTCAACGACCTGGCCACCGCCGTGGACGCCCTTGCGCACCGGGGCCGGATCGTGCTGCTGGCCGGCGCCCGCAGCCGTCCCGTCCTTCCGGCTGGAACGCTGTACATGAAGGACGGGTCCATCCGCGGTTTC
Organism: Jatrophihabitans sp.; assembly: GCA_036399055.1. Taxonomy (NCBI): domain Bacteria; kingdom Bacillati; phylum Actinomycetota; class Actinomycetes; order Jatrophihabitantales; family Jatrophihabitantaceae; genus Jatrophihabitans; species Jatrophihabitans sp. Next base: position 58,878 of record DASWNX010000018.1, on the reverse strand, counting down.
GCGATCTCCCATGCCACGTCGGCGGAGTTGGCCGAGGCCGCGCGTCGGCTCAATCAGCTGATGGCGACCGGCCTGCTACGGGCACGGGCGATCGAGCAGGCGCCGTTGGCCGACGCCGCGCAGGCGCATCGGAGCGTGGAGGACGGCCGGCTGCACGGCCGGCGGACCGTGCTGCGCATCCTCACCTGAGTGACTCGACCGCCGATCGCGGCTCGGTCAGTCAGGAAACGCAACTGGCGCGCTCGGCACGCCGGGACAGCGCGGCGATGGCGTGCGCTGAGGAGGCCAGTGTCACGTGCCGGTGCCAGCCGTCGAAGGAACGCCCGCGGAAGTCGCGGATGCCGACCTGATCGCCGATCTCGGTGGTGTCGCGTTCTACCCGGTCCAGCAGCCGGCTCAGCCGGAACAGCGTGCTGAGCGGCGCGTCGACCACGTCGGTCAGCCAGTACTCGGTGGGCCAACGGCGGCCGGGCACGCCGGCGCCGATGAGGATCATCTCGCCACGGCCGGCGCCGCGCTCGCCGTGCCTGGGACGGGGGTAACGCGCGGGTATCCGGACGCGCACGGCGCTCACCACACTGGTTCGCTTGACCGTTTCGGAGTGCTCGTCGGTCCAGGCCACCAGACGTCGCAGATCCCTGGAACCGGCCAGGATCTGGCTGGCAGTCAACGGCTGAGCGATCAGGCCGACCAGCGAGGGCTCGGCGACGCTCAGCGGCATATTGCCGCTGATCCGCGCCAGCATCGGCACCCGCACGGCCTCAAGCCTGCGGATGATCTTCACCGCGTCCGCGTCGCAGCCGTCGAAGACGACCGGACGGACCGGCAGGTTCCAGTTCTGCGCCACGTCCAGGATGGCCGCGATCGTGCAGTCGACCAGGGACTCGGCGGGGACATGATCGGGGATCGCAGCCCTGTTGCGGCGGGAGGCGTCGCGCAGCCAGGCCTGCGACAGGTGCAGCCGCCACGATATCGGGCTGCTCAGCTGGTCTGAGGCCGACCAGACGCCGATGGCCTGCTGAACGTTGAGCGTCTGCCCGAGCGCGGGCACGAAGCGCCGGTCCACCCCCACCGTGTGGCTGCCGGTGATCGGAATGACCATCGGGCACGCGACCCACGCCTGCGGCGAGGCCGTGCGCAGCAGGTACTCCGCCAGCGCGCGCCGGACGGTCCGCCAATCCCACGTCGAGCTGTTGATGAAATGGTGCAGGCTCTGCTCGTTGGCCTGAGCGTTGGCAGCGGTCGCGATATTTCGAATCGACTTGCGACCCTCTACTTCGAGCAGACCCTGCAGATATTGCATCCCATTACGGCGCTGGTCGCTGCGAGAAAGGGAAGCAAATAACAAACCCGACATCTCGGAAAGAATGTCGCGAGATTCGGTGGCGTGCATCGACTTGTGCACCGATCGTGCATTACTTGCAGACACCACGGCAGCGTGCACGCCATCACAGCCTTAGCTCGGAGGGGACGAGGCAATGTCTAGAGAAGGAGGATCCGGATAGTTCTGGGATTTTAAAGCAGCCTACGCCTTTTTGGCATAGGAGTCACACATTTTGAGTAAGGGAGCACGTCATTAACAGTGCGCCCATGCTGACCACACATCAGCAATATCAAATCGGTGGTGACTACCCACCTAAAGCATTAGGCAAGCCTTCTGTCAACCAGTGCTCGACAGCGTCAGCAGCACAACGGTGCAGTCTCGCAAGCAAAAATTCTATTCAACAGCAGGGAGCTGCCTCATCAAAGGAAACCTCGCGCAGCCGCAAGAATCCGCGCGCTCGGCGGCACAGACGAAAACCGGTTGGCCGCTGGTGAGCGGCCAACCGGTGAGCACTACGCGACGGCGACGGCGGCGCCAAGCCGCCGTGACCGGCGCCGAGGCCAAGCAGCCACCCCGGCGCCGAGCGGATCAGCCGTTCTTGCCGTTCTGCAGCTCGCTGACGAAACCGGTCCGCCAGGAGGTGTACTTCGGCTGCCAATCAAGGCTGCGCTTGGCGTTGGAGTTGTCCGCGCCACGCAACTTGGTCATGAACGCCACGCCCCAGTCGCCCACGGCGAGCTTGGCCATCATGGCGGGCGCGCCCTTGGGCTTGCGCGCGCCGAGGATGTCAGCCAGCACCGGCAGCCAGACGCTCATCTGCGCCGGCTCGTCGTCGACGATGTTCAGGCTGCCAGTTCCATGGCTCTGCACCGCCGCCAGAATGGCAGTCGCCGCGTCGTATGAATGGGTGAAGGAGAAGGTGGAGGTGCCACCGCCGACCAGCGGAACCTTGCCGGCCCTCACCTGGTTGACGAAGGAGCCGTCGCTGGCGTAGATCGAACCCGGACCGTACAGGTGGCCGAACCGCAGCACCAAGCCGTTGGCTTGGGCGGTGAGCCGCTCGAGTTCTTGCAGAGCTTCGAGCACCGGGGCGAACTGCTTCGGGGGGGCCTGCCACAGCGGAGCGCCCTCGGCGGCCGGCGTGCTGGAACTGGGGTCATAGGCGTAGGCCAGGCCCTCGGTGACGACTCGGCCCACCCCGGCCTCCGAGGCCGCCTCGATCAGGTTACGAGTGCCCTCGGTACGCAGCCGATTGGTGGCCTCGAAGTCAGCGGCCAGCTTCTTGGGGTTGATCTCGGCCGGGATGGCGGTGGCGATATGGACTATGGCGTCGGGCGCTTGCTCGCGCACCACCCGGGTGATGGCGCCGCGGTCCAGGATGTCGGCGACCACAGCAGTCACGCCGACCTGATCCGGCGCCTGGCTACGACCCCGCGACACCGCGACGACCTCATGGCCGGCCGATATGAGCACCGGGACCAACTGCCTGCCGATGACTCCGGTCGCGCCCGCTACAAGAACTCGCATGATCCCCTCCGGGATTACCGCCCCGGAGCTGACCGGGGACCTGGATTATGGCGACTCACCTTTGGCGTTCAAAGCCCCAGGCCGTGACACGTCTGCCTGTCATTGTGAGAGCCCATATAGTGCTAATACCGGAGCGAGTGTAACGCATTCCGTAATTGCGACCCACTCCCGGTCCTCTGCTCAGGACCGGCTGGACACACCCAGCCGCATGGCGCCGTCCAGCCGGATGACCTCGCCGTTGAGCATCGAGTTCTCCACGATGTGAGCCACCAGCGAGGCGTACTCGTCGGCTTGGCCCAATCGCCTGGGGTGCGGCGTCTGGCGCACCAGCGCGTCGCGCGCCTCATCGGGCAGCTCACCCAGCATCGGGGTCTCGAACAAACCCGGCGCCACCGTCATGACGCGGATCGCGTGCCGGGCCAGGTCGCGAGCCAGCGGCAGGGTCATGCCGACGATGCCGGCCTTGGACGCCGCATACGCCGCCTGGCCCCGTTGACCGTCGTAGGCGGCGATGGAGGACGTGCAGACGATGACACCCCGATCGCCGAGCTGGGGGGTGTTGGCCGACATGGCCTGAGCCGCCAGCCGGACCACGTTGAACGTGCCCATCAGGTTCATGCGCACGATGTGGTCGAACTCCTCGAGCGCGAAGGGTTGCTCGCGGCCGAGCACGCTTCCGGTCCTGGCGACTCCGGCGCAGGTGACCGCGATGCCCAGCCGGCCCAGCCGCTGAGCGGCCTCGACAGCGGCCTGCACGTCCGCCGACTCGCTCACATCGCCGGCCACGAAACAGACGTCGCGGCCCAGCTCGGCCTGAGCCTTCTCGGCCCGCTCGGCCGAGCGGCCCATCAGCACCACCTGCCCCCCGGCGTCAAGCAGCCGCCGGGCCACTGCCAGCCCGAGACCGGAGGTGCCACCGGCGATGAGTGCGACGTTGCCCACGATGTCCATGCTGTCCGCTACCTTTCCTGCCCGCTCATCGGCTGCTCTTGCCCGCTCACGGGCGGTCTGGGCAAGGACACCGGCCGTCCGCGGCAGGCGGCGTCGTCGGAGACCGGCCGGGACGCCGCACCTGTGAAGCCAGGCGTCCGGCGCGCGAGGAACGCCGCGATGCCTTCGGCGGCGTCGGGGGTCCTGGCGACCCTGCTGAGGGTCAGCGACTCGTCCTCCAGCTGCTCGGCGAGCGAGCGCCGCGAGGACTCGGCCAGCAGCCGGTTGGTCTCACCGTATGCCTGGGTCGGGCCTTGAGCCAGTTGCTCGGCGATCGCCCGGGCCCGGCTCAGAGCCGAGCCGGGCGGCCCGGACTCGGTGCACAGCCCCCAGTCCACCGCCTCCTCGGCCGGCAGCACGTAACCGGCCAGGGTCATCCGCTGCGCGCGGCGCAGGCCCAGCAACCGAGGCAGCCGGTAACTCGTCGCCGCGTCAGGGGAAAGTCCGATTGCCGCGTAGGCCGAGCGGAACGTGCTGCCCGACTCGGTCACCGTCACATCGCCCAGGCAGGCCAGCCCCAGGCCGGCGCCCGCCACGTGGCCCTGGGCCGCCACGACCAGCGGCGCCGGCATCGCCGCCAGCCGCGCCATCGCCGCATGCAGGTAGCCGGTGACGGCGCCGAGGTGCTCCGGCAGGTCCGGCTGCCCCAGAAAGCTCTTGAGGTCCCCGCCCACGCAGAAATGGTCGCCGGCGCCTGAGATCAGCACACAACGGCTGGCGGCGGTGCGCTCCAGCAGCGTGGCGGCCAAGATCTCCCGGGCCAGCTCGAGGTCGATGGCGTTGCGCCGGTGCGGCCGGTTGAGCATGAGGTGGGTGAGCCCAGCTTGATACCTCACGCTCAGCCGACTGAACACCACGCTGTCGCTGTCGCTGTCGCGCTCGCCGTGACCGGCCGCGGTGTCGGCTGCTGTCAGCGCGGCCGCGGTGGCGGCGTCGGCTGCGGTCATGCGCGGCTCCTCCCGAAGCGGTTGGTGGCTGCTGTCGTCCGGGACAGCGGGCTCACCAGGGCCGGACGTAATCCTCGGCCTCAGGCCACCGGATGATCGTGCCGCCGTGGCTCATGCCGGCGCCGAAGGCGACCAGGGCCACCACGTCACCGGGCTTCACCCGACCCTCGTCCAGGGCCTCACGCAGCGCCAGGGGGACTCCCGAGCCCGAGGTGTTGCCCAGTCGCTGCACCGTCGTGTGCGTCTTCTCCGCCGGCAACCCGATCCGCTCCATGAGCGTGTGAATCAGGTGGTAGTTGGCCTGGTGGAAGATCACCAGGTCGATCTGGTCCATCACCAGCCCGCTGTTCTTCACCAGCTCCTCGACGAAGTCGGGGATGCGGTCGAGCGCGTAGTCCCGAACCGAGCGGCCGTGCATGTAGCAGAAGTTGTCGCCGAAGTGCGTCTGCTTCGGGTTGCCGTCCGGCCAGCTGCGCTTTTCCCTTTTGACAAAGGCAGTCTCGTACGTGGTGGGGTCACTGCGCATGAGGGCCGAGGACAGCCCCACCCCGGGCCGGGTGGGCTCGAGCAGGTAGCAGGCCGCCGCGTCACCGAAGATGACCCCGACCGTGCGGTCCTCGGGGTCAAAGAGCTTGGTGGTCACGTCGGAGAGCACCACGGCCACCCGCCGGTACTGTCCGGAGGCGACGAACTTGGCCCCGACGTCCAGCGCGAAGACGCCGCCGGGGCAGCCACCGCTGTTGACGTCGAAGCCGGGCACGTCGCGCATGCCCACCTTGCGCATGATGGCGACCGCCGCGGCCGGAATCATGTGGTCGGGCGTGTACGTCCCGCAGATCACCAGGTCGATCGAGTCAAGGTCCACGCCGGCTCGCTGGCAGGCGTCGACCAGCGCCGCGGCGCCGAGGTCTGAGGTCCCCTCTTCAGGCGCGGACCAGTGCCGGGTCTGAATGCCGATGTTCTCGTTGATCCAGGCGTCGGTCGTCTGCAGTCGGTTCTCGAGGTCGGCATTGGTCACTACGAGCTCGGGAATCCGGCCTCCGATGGCGGTGATCCCGACTCCGTAGCTCATGCCCTGTGTCATGTCTTGCATGGTGAAGAGCTCCTCGTAGCAGTCGTAAACGGTGGCTCTCGGCCTGGAATCGGCGACTAAGCCGAGATCGCGGGACTCCGAACACGAGCGAGCCTGTCCTCGTATGGCTGGCGGTCCCGGCTCGCCGGAAGGCGATCGAGACGGTGCGGCCGCGACGGGCGAGTTGTCACCCGATTGCCCCTGCTGGGACAAATCCGGCCAGCCGGACCGGACGACAACCATGGTCGGCGCGGATGACTGCTACCTGAAGGGCAATCAGAGTGCTCTATCTCCACCACCCGACGGGGTGGCCGAATAATGCGCCACCAGGCGCCCCTATTGGGTACCCCACCCGATGCGCCGAAAGAACTTGCGATATTTGGGGGTGAATTGTTGTATCCCTCAACCGCTCGTGTTTATGGTCAGGGCTCATTGACGCGCTCTCCGAGCACGTGATTTTCACTTTCCTAACGACAACGCGAGGAACCACCCTGTCTCGTGTTCGGCTGCCCTCCGCCTCGGATCGGCAGCCGACCGTTGGTCCCTAGCTATTTGGAGGCTAAGTGGACAGCGCCCTGTTCGACGCGGGGTCAGCACCCGCGGCGCAGCAACCCCAGTGGGAGGACCTCCCGCAGGTGTTGCGGGTCCGCGAGCAGCTGTCGGGCAAGCAGCCGCTGGTGCGTGCCGAGGACGTGGCTGCCCTGCGTGCGCTCCTGGCTCGGGTCGCTGACGGGCGCGCCCACGTCGTGCAGAGCGGCGACTGCGCCGAGGACCCCGAGGAGTGCGACCGGACCAGCGTGCTGCGCAAGGCGGCCCTGCTCGACCTGCTCGCCGCCACGATGACCCTCACCACCCATCGCCCGGTCCTGCGGGTCGGCCGGATAGGCGGGCAGTTCTGCAAGCCGCGCTCGATGAACACCGAAGAGGTCGGCGGCCTGGTGTTGCCGCCCTACCGAGGCCACCTGGTCAACCGGCCGATGCCCACTCTCGAGGCCCGACGGCCCGATCCTCAGCACATGCTGTCCGGGCACTCCGCCGCCAGCCAGGTCATGGATCACCTGGGTTGGCGCGACGCGGCGGCGCCCCCGGTGTCCCAAGGCCCGATCTGGACCAGCCACGAGGCCCTGCTGCTCGACTACGAGGTTCCGATGCTGCGGCCTGCCGAGGACGGCAAGCTGCTGCTGACCTCGACGCACTGGCCCTGGATCGGCGACCGCACCCGGCAGTTGGACGGCGCCCACGTCGCGCTGCTGGCAAGGCTGGTCAACCCGGTCGCCTGCAAGGTCGGACCACGCATGACGGCCGAGGACCTGCTGGCCCTGTGCCAGCGATTGGACCCGGACCGGGTTCCGGGCCGGCTGACCCTCATCGCCCGGATGGGCGCGAACTCCGTCAGCACCTTGCTGCCACCTCTGATCAGAGCTGTCCGAGCCGCCGGCCATCCGGTCATCTGGCTCAGTGACCCGATGCACGCCAACACGGTCAGGGCGCCATGCGGACTCAAGACCCGCTACCTGGAGTCGATCATTCGCGAGGTTCGCGACTTCCAGATCGCGGTTCGCGCCAGCGGCGGCACACCGGGTGGGCTGCATCTGGAGACCACTCCCAACAACGTCAGCGAGTGCGTGGCGAACGAGGCCGCGGTGCACGAAGTCCCCTACAACTACACCTCATTCTGCGATCCGCGGCTGACAGCGGAACAGGCTCTGCTGGTCGCCTCGGCATGGCAGTCCGAGTCCGAGCTCACCGCCTGTGTCGAAGCCGAGTTCGCGACCGGCGAGCCGGCCGACCCCGAGCTGCAGACGGCGGGATCCGGGCGCCGGATGGCCGGCCAGGCCCGGCTGGCTCCGGCGGCAACCCGGTTGGCGCCAGCACACCGGTAGCGGCGGCATATTAGGCAAGGCGGAGCGATGGAAAGCATGGACAACAAGACAGCGGTCGTGACCGGCGCAGCCAGCGGGATCGGTGAAGCCGTGGCGTGGGCACTCGGCCAGGCCGGTGTGACCGTCGCCGCGGTGGACCGGGACCGCGATCGGCTGGAGGCCGTCGTCGCCAAGATGTCGGCCGACGGCATCCGGGCCGAGGCGTTTCCCGCGGACGTGACCAGCTCCGCGCAGGTGCAGGCCGCGGTCGAGGAGATCGAGAACCGCCTGGGCCCGCTGGACTATCTCGTCAACGCCGCGGGCGTGCTTCGGATGGGACCGGCGCGCTCCCTCAGCGACACCGACTGGCATGACACCTTCGCGGTCAACGCCACCGGCGTCTTCCTGATGTGCCGGGCGGTGGTCAACCGGATGATCCCGCGACGGAGCGGGGCGATCGTCACCGTCGCGTCCAACGCCGCCAGTGTCGCGAGGATGGAGATGTCGGCCTACTGCGCTTCCAAGGCAGCGGCCACCATGTTCACCAAAAGCCTCGGCCTTGAGGTGGCCCAGTATGGAATCCGCTGCAATCTCGTGGCGCCGGGGTCTACCGACACCCCCATGCTGCAGTCGATGTGGCACGACGAGAACGGACCGAAGGCGACCCTGGAGGGCAACCTCGACGCTTACAAGGTGGGCATTCCGCTGCGCAAGCTGGCCCGCCCGTCCGACATCGCCGACGCGGTGGCGTTCCTGCTGTCCGACCGTGCCGGCCATATCACCATGCACGAACTCACAGTCGACGGCGGCGCCACTCTCGGCGTGTGACCGCCCCATTCAAGCCACGCGCGGCGAAAAGAGGACCTTATGGCCGGAATCCCGACCATCGCTAACTACTTCCAACCGACAGTCGACAAGTTGCCCACCAACATCGCCACGTGGGTGCCAGACCCCGACCGGTCGGTGTTGCTGCTGCATGACATGCAGCGCTTCTTCCTGCGCCCTCTTCCCGAGCAGCTGCGGGGTGAACTGGTGTCCAACGCGGCGCAGGTGCGCCAGCAGTGCGCTGCGCTGGGCGTGCCGGTCGGCTACACCGCGCAGCCTGGTGACATGTCCCCGGAGCAGCGCGGGCTGCTCAACGCCTTCTGGGGCAAGGGCATGCGGGCGTCCGAAACCGACCGCAAGGTCGTCGAACCGCTCGCTCCCGGAGAGGATGACTGGAGCTTCACCAAGTGGCGCTACAGCGCGTTCCACCGCTCCGACCTGCTGAGCACGATGCGCCAGCACGGCCGTGATCAGCTGATCCTCTGCGGGGTCTATGCCCATATCGGAGTGCTGATGACCGCCGTCGACGCCTACAGCCATGACATCGAGACCTTCCTGGTCGCCGACGCGGTGGCCGACTTCAGCGAGCGGCACCATCTGCTGGCGCTGGAGTACGCGGCCAGCACGTGCGCCGTGGTGCTGAGCTCGAAAGAGATTTTCGCATGAGTGTTGTCTCTGTGGGCAGCGAGGTGCTGGATCAGATCTTCTGCCCCGACCCCCCGCCGTTCGCCGTTCTCTTTCGTCCCGAGGCCACCGGCAGGAACACCCTCACCGTCCTGCTCGGTGATGTGAGCCTGCCCGGATCGCTAGCCGAGCTTCCCCGGCCGGCACATGACAGCCTGACCGGGCCCCGGCACGAGGTGCTCGCGGTCATCCCGTACCGCCAGATAGCCGAACGCGGATACAGCTGCGTCGACGACGGAGCGCCGCTGATCGCGATGACGGTCACCAGCCAGGCGACCGTGACCCGCGGGCAGCTGACCGATCGGATCGACGACGCCCCGATCAGCCTCACCGTCGCAGGATTCGACATCGACGACGCCACCTACGCCGAGACGGTGCGTCGGGTCCTGGTCAACGAGATCGGCGAGGGCGTGGGCGCCAACTTCGTCATCAAGCGGTCCTTCGTGGCCGACATCAGCGAGTACACGCCGCAGAGCGCGCTGGTTCTGTTCTCGCGGCTGCTGGCGCGGGAGTCCGGCGCCTACTGGACATTCATCGTCCATGCCGGCGGGCGCACCTTTGTCGGCGCGACGCCGGAGCGGCACGTGAGCATGCGCGGCGGGACCGCCATGATGAATCCGATCAGCGGCACGTACCGCTACCCGGCATCAGGGGCGACCCTGGACGGCGTCCTGAAGTTCCTCACCGACGCCAAGGAGACCGACGAGCTGTACATGGTCGTCGACGAGGAACTCAAGATGATGGCTCAGATCTGCTCCGGTGGCGGCCGGGTGGTCGGGCCCTACCTGCGGGAGATGGCGCAGCTGGCCCACACCGAGTATTTCATCGAGGGCCATAGCGTCCTCGACCCACGCGACGTCCTGCGCGAGACGATGTTCGCGCCCACGGTGACCGGTGGCCCGTTGGAGAGCGCATGCCGGGTCATCAGCCGCTACGAGCCCGAAGGCCGCGGCTACTACAGCGGCGCTATCGCCCTCATCGGCCGCGACGAGCAAGGAGAGGCCACGCTGGACTCGGCCATCCTCATACGCAGCGCGGAGATCGACTCGACCGGGCGGTTGCGAGTCGGGGTCGGCGCCACTCTGGTCCGGCACTCCCGGCCCGAGGACGAGGTGCTCGAGACCCGGGCCAAGGCTGCCAGCCTCATCACGGCGCTGCAGGCCAACACCGCCGCCCGCTTCGGCGCCGACCCCCGGGTCCAGACCGCGCTGGCAGAGCGGAACTCGCTCATCGCCAAGTTCTGGCGCACCAGCGAGACCGGGCGCGCGACGGCCGATCCTGAGCTCGCCGGCCGCCGGGTGCTGGTAGTCGACGCCGAGGACACGTTCACCTCGATGCTCGACAACCAGCTGTGCGCGATGGGCCTGGACGTCACGGTGCGCAGGTTCGATCAGCCCTATGACTTCGAGGGCTATGACCTGGTCGTGATGGGTCCGGGCCCCGGAGACCCCCGAGACCTCAACGATCCCAAGATCGCCCATATGCACGCTGCCATGCGCCGGCTGATCCAGGACCGGCGGCCGCTGCTGGCGGTGTGCCTGAGCCACCAGGTGCTGAGCATGCAGCTGGGTCTCAGCCTGGTCCGCCGAGCGGTTCCCAACCAGGGGCTGCAACTGAGCATCGACCTTTTCGGCACGCCGGAACGAGTCGGTTTCTACAACGCGTTCGCGGCCCTGAGCAGCGAGGACAAACTCGACCATCCCAGCCTCGGGCTGATCGAGATCAGCCGTGAGGTCGAGACAGGTGAGGTGCATGCCCTGCGCGGGCACGGCTTCGCCTCCGTGCAGTTCCACGCCGAGTCGGTGTTGACCCAGGACGGGCCGGGCATCATCGCCGGCCTGCTACGCGCCGCCCTGACCGACCGGGTGCTCTCACCGGGCTAACCTCACCCTGCTAGCCGCCGTGTGACACCGCTGGAAGAGGAGACGCCGTTGCCTACCGCCAACCGAATCGACGTTCACCACCACATCATCCCCCCCGGCTACGGCGATTGGCTGCGTGAGCAGGGCCTCGGCGCCGAGGGAGCGCCGCTGCCGTCCTGGTCGAAGGAGCAGGCGCTGGCGGTGATGGACCGGCACGGTATCGCCGCCGCGCTGCTCTCGCTGTCCGGGCCCGGGGTGCATCTCGGCGATGACGAGCAGGCCCGGGCCAAGGCCCGCGAGATCAACTCCTACACCGCTGAAGTGGTCGCCTCGGCGCCCGACCGCTTCGGCTTCTTCGCCACGGTGACGCTTCCCGACGTCGAGGGCGCGGTCGCCGAGGCCGGCTATGCCCTCGACGAGCTGCAGGCCGACGGCGTCATCCTGTTCGCCAACAGCGGCGGCCTCTACCTCGGCGACCCCGCCTTCGAGCCGCTGCTGGCCGCGCTGGAGGCGCGCTCGGCGACGGTGCTGGTCCACCCGGGCGAGCTTCCCGGCGGGGGTGTCGCCGGCCTGCCGCCGGTCGCCGTGGACTACCCGTTCGACACCACCCGGGCCGCGGTCAACCTGGCGATGACCGGGGCGCTGAGCCGGTACCCGAGCATCAAGTTCATCCTGCCGCACGGTGGCGGTTTCCTTCCGTACCAGGCCTACCGCGTCGCGCCCGTGATCGCGCAGGGCGGCGATCCGGGCGCCGCTCTGCAGACCCTGCGCCAGTTCTACTTCGACACCGGCCTGTGCGGCTCCCCGGCCGCGCTGCCGAGCCTGCTCGCCTTCGCCGACCCGCAACGGCTGATGTACGGCAGCGACTGGCCTTACGCGCCGGAGTTCGCCATCGACTACTTCGACGGCCTCTTCGACGCCTATCCCATGGACGCCGAGTCCCGCGTCCGGATCGAACGCGCCAATGCCGAGGCGCTGTTCCCCCGGTTGGCAGGCGGCGGCCGCTGAGCGTGCCCGGCCGGGCGCGCCGAGCCGGTGGGCGGGCGCGGGCCTGCGATGGCAGCCGGGTCAGCCCCGCAGCGCGCCGTCGACGAGCGGGCCTGCCATACCGGTGTAGCGAGCGGGATCGCACAGCTGGGCCAGCTGCTGAGCCGTCAGCAGCCCTGAGATCTCCTCGTCGTCGGCCAGCACCTCGTCCAGGGCGCGCCCGGCGTCGCTGGCGGTCCGGGATGCCTCGTCCAGCCGGCGCCTGGCCTCGGCCTTGCCCAGCAGCGGAGTCAGCACGGCGACGATCCGCTCCGACACCACCTGGCCGCCGGTCAGGCCGAGGTTGGATCGCATTGTCTCCGGCAGCACCGTCAAGCCCTCGACTAGCTCGGCAGCCGTGTGCGCGGCGCCGCCGGTGAGCCGCAGGCACTCCCGCAGCGGTTGCCATTCCGCGTGCCAGGCCCCTGCCGAGCGCTCGTCCTCCGAAAGCAGGCAGTAGGTCAACCCGGCGGCCAGCGCCGGCACCTGGATGGCGACGCTGCGCACCAGGGTCGACAGCACCGGATTGCGCTTGTGCGGCATGGCCGAGGACGCGCCCCGGCCGGCGACCGTGGGCTCTGCCAGCTCGCCGACCTCGGTCCGGGACAGGGACTGGACATCGACAGCGATCTTGCCCAGGGCGCCCGCCGTCAAGGTCAGCGCGGCGGCCAGGTCCGCGATCGGCGTGCGCAGCGCGTGCCAGGGCAGCGGGGGCCGCGCCAAGCCGGTCTCCGCCGCGAACGCGGAGAGCAGCCGGTCCAAGTACTCAGCCGGCTCCGGCGGCGGATTCTCACTGTCCAGGCTGGCGTACTCCAGGTAGCCGGCCAGGGTGCCGGCCGCTCCGCCGAGCGCGAAGGGCAGGCCGCCTTCGACAAGCGCGGCCAGTCGCTGGTCGGCCGCCAGCAACAGCTGACGCCAGCCGGCGGCTTTGAGGCCGAACGTGGTGGGAACCGCGTGCAGGCCCAGCGTCCGGCCGGCCATGACCGTGTCGCGATGGCCTTGGGCCAACGCGGCAAGCGCGGCGATCGTCCGGGCCAGCTCTGCCCGGATCAGCCGCAGCGCGCGGACGGCGACCAGCATGGCGCCGGTGTCGAAGATGTCCTGGCTGGTGGAGCCGCGGTGCACGTACTCGGCTGCGGCAGGATCGTCCTGGGCCACCACGGCGGTGAACGCGCGTACCAGGGCCACCACCGGATTGGCGTTCTCACGGGCGGCCAGGGCTACCGCCCGAAGGTCGATCCGATCGGCTCGCGCGGCGGCCGTGATGGCCTGGGCCGCGGACTCCGGCACGACGCCAAGGCGTGCCTGAGCCCGAGCCAGCGCGGCTTCGGCGTCCAGCATCGCCTGCAACCACGCCTGATCGCAGACCAGCGCCTCGATCGGCGTGCCGGCCCGGGCCGGTGAGAGCAACCCCACGTCCATCAGGAACGCGGGTTGCCCGGTCATACCAGCACGCCGAGCAGATCCGTCTCCTCCGTCGGCGGTTGCAACCCCAAGGGCACCTCAGCCACCGGCGGCAGCGCCAGGATCGCACGCGCGATGGCGTCAGAGTCGGAGAGGATCACCGAGTCCACTCCCGGCCGGATGCCCGCGGCCGTCACCCAGTGGACCGACTCGGTCGGCACCCCGTATGCGAAGCGGCGCGGATGAGCGCGGCCCTGGCCGTCGATGAGGTGATACGGACGCTTCGTGACCGCCAATCCCCCGGTCTCATAGGCCATCCCTGATTGCCCGGGTATCCGGTAGATCGCCGCCTGCTCGGTTTCCAGCAGGTGCGCCAGCAGCGGATCGGCGGTGCGACGAAGGTCGGGCTCGGGCAACCGGGCTTCGATCAGCACCGTGGCACGGATCGGCGGACCGGGCACGACGGTCGAACGCGCCACGAATGCCGGGTTGTCGGTGTCGATCCGGACTTCGGTGCCGGGTCCGGTGATCTCCAGGACGCCTGCCTCGATGAGCGCGATCATCTCCTGGATGCGCGAGGACGGCGGACCGATGGACAGGAACGCGTTGAGCGGCGTGTACCAGCCTTCGAGATCGTCACGATGGGAACTGCCTTCCAGCCCCGCGTGATCCACCGCGAGGCGGATCTCGTTACGCAGGTCGCGCAGGACGTCCAGGGCCGACTTCAACGGGCTGCTGAGGTTGCCGGTCTCGGCCTCTTCGACGTCACGGGCCAGATAGCCCAGCAGCCAGGCGCGGAAGTCCTCCCGGTCGGTGAAGACCCGATCGCCGTAGGGCTTGGCCAACTCCTGCCAACTCCACCACTGCGAGCGGGGGATGCGGTACTCGGCGAGCAGGTGTGACCGATCCGCTGTCGGCGGCAGGCTCAGGTACCTCTCGGTCAGCTCGCTGGCCTCCTCGCCGCGCCCGTGCTTGGTGAGCAGGGTGGCGTAGTACACGCTCTCGACCTCGACGGCGATGAGGGGCCACAGGTCCCGGCCGAAGTTGACCGGCCGCTCGTCGGAGGCGCTGCGCAACTTCGCGATGTGGTCCGGGGTCAGCAGCCTCGGGGTGTGCCGGCCGTAGGCGCCCTTCTCGTTCTGGCCGCGCGAGTGGTAAGGGACACCTCGCCGCGAGAAGGCGAAAAGCTTCGGCTCCTGCCCCGAGGGGTGGTAGGTCAACCGGCCGGCCTCGCGCTGGAACGATCCGCCGCGGCCGACGGTGAACAGCGCCATGTGGTCGAAGAAATTCAAACCCAGCCCGCGCAGCAGGACGTTCTGTCCCGCCTGGACCACGCTGAGGTCCAGGTCGGCGGGGTTGGCCGGCGTCAGGTAGGTGAGGTAGTGGATCCGGGCCAGGCTCGCCGTGCGGGCCTCCCGCGGAGTGAGCTTGGCGGGCACGTGGCCCTGCGCCAGCACGATCGCGTCCAGGTCGTGCAGCCGGCTGCCGTCCTCGAGGCGGATCCCCTGCGGGCCGCCGGGGACGCCGTGGGTGTCGGCCATCGCGATGGCCCGCGAGCGGTGCACCTCAAACCTCAGATGCTCCGGGGCGTTGGCCAGGATCCGGTTGAAGCTGTCCCGAAGGTAGCGCCCGTAAAGTGCCCGGGTCGGGTAGTTGTCAGGACCCAGCAGCCGGGCCGCCTCCAGCGTCGCCTTGTCGTAGTCGGCTGACTCTTCCACGTCCGCCAGGCTCTGCGCCCAGTCGAACAGGCTGGGCCCGGGCTCGATCGGCCCGCTGATCGAGGCGCTGTCATCGGTGTAGACGGTGATCTGCGAAGCCACCGTGTTCATCAGCAAATGGCCGGACTGCTCAGGACGCCACACCGCGCCGGAGCCGGGAGCTGCCGGGTCGACGATATGCACGACGAGCTTGGCGCAGGACTTCACCGCCCGCTCATTGGCGCACAGGCGCTCCAGCACGGAGAGCCCGCGCGGGCCGCCACCGACGATGCAGACCTCGAACTGGTTGTCGGCGCTCATACGCTGACGTTCCTTTCAGCTGGGCAAGCTCGGCAACGCCGGATCAAGCGCGAGCGTCGGGTCAACCGACTGAAGCGACCTGGGTGACGAGCGAATCGGGCACGTCGTGCATCCACGCGACGTGATCGTGCAATTGCTCCGCCGACATCGCGGCGAGCATGGCGTTTCTGGCTTCGGCCTCGGCGCCGTGCGGGTGCCACAGCCGGGTGCTCTCGCGGGCCGCGAGCTGGATGCGAGCCGTGCGCTGCCGGCGTTCGGCGGTGTACTCCTGAAACCGTTGGGCGAAGTGGTCGCTGGGACACCTCAGCAGGCGACCGAGCAGGACCGCGTCCTCCAGCGCCTGGCAGGCGCCCTGGGCCGTGTAATGAAGCATCGGGTGCGCCGCGTCGCCGAGCAGCGCCACCCGTCCCTCGGCCCAGGTGTCCACCGGGTCGCGGTCCAGCAACGCCCAGGATTTCCAGCCGTCGCCGAGCGCGATCAACCGGCGCACGGTCTCTGACATCAGAGCGAACTCGGCCTGGACGAACTCCGCCGGAACCGGCACTGCGGCCAGCGGTTCGGTCACGCCGTTCTCGCGGCTCGCGGCCAGATTGAGGTAGCGGCCACCGGCGATCGGGTAGTGCACCAGGTGCCGGCCCGGCCCAGCCCACCAGCAGACCGACCTGAGGCGCCGAAGATCGTCGGGCACCTGCTCCATAGCGACCATGCTGCGGTAGACGGTGAGACCCGAGACCCGCGGATCACCGTCGCCGACCAGCTGCCGGCGGATGGCGGAGTGGATGCCGTCCGCGCCGATGACCGCGGCGCCGCGTACTCGCTCACCGGTGCTGAGGACGACGGCGGCGCCCGTCGCGCCCTGCTCATACCCGGTCGCCGCGCAGTCACTGCGTAGCTGGACGTCGGGCGCGGCCGAGCAGGCGTCCAACAGCAGCTGGTGCAGCTCGGCGCGGTGCACGACCAGGTAGGGACTGCCGAATCGCTGCTGGTAGGAGTCGGTGAGCGGCAGGCTGGTGACGTGCTGGTCGCTCAGCCCGTCCATGAAACGGAGCTCGTCCATCTGCATGGCGGTGGCGCGGACCGTCGCGCCCAGGCCCAGCTCGTCCAGGGCGTGAATGCCATTGGGCGCGATCTGGATTCCGGCGCCGATCTCGGCGAACCGCTCGGCCCGTTCCAGGACCAGGACCTCGTGCCCGGCGCTTGCCACGCTCAGCGCGGCCGCCAAGCCGCCGATGCCGCCGCCGACGACGATGATCCGGGCGGCCTCACCGGCGTGACCGGCGGTCACGCGTCCTGGCCCCGGGACGCCAGCATCTTGGCGAGCTCGAGCCGCTTGATCTTGATGGTCGCGGTCTGGGGCAGGTCCTCCAACCGCCACTGCACCGGGTCTGCCATCGGGGGCAGGCCCACCGCTGCCTTGCGCCAGGCGTCAAGGTCCAGGGACTGGTCTCCCTTGACCGACACCACCGGAACGGCCACCCCGTCGGGACCGGCGACGATGACCACTTCCTTCAGCTCCGACAGCTTGCCGAACAACGCGTCCTCGACCGCCAGGGTGCTGCCGAACCCCTCGATCAGGTCGACCTCGCGGTCCAGCAGGTGCACGCAGCCGCACTTGGTGCGGTACCCGACATCGCCCATCCGCCACCAGCCGCCATCAGAGACCTGGCGGTCATAGCGCTCCTGCTCGTCGAGATAGGTCTTTATCCGCCCGTCGCTGCGCACCTCGATGTAGCCCGGGTTCTCCTCCGACGGGGGCATTCCGTTGCGGCTGACCACCCGAACGCCGGTCATGCCCGGAAACGGCATCCCGACGCACCGGCCGTCGTCGCGATCGGAGTGCCGGCGGGTGAACGCCCGGAACAGCGCGGGCCCCACCTCGCTCTGGCCGTAGATCTGGCCGAACATCGGGGCCTTGCGCTCGGTCGCCTTGAGCAGGCGATGGACCGTCCGCGGGTGGATGGCGTCGAAGGTGCTGCTGAAGAACTTGACATTGGCCAGCGGGCGACGTGGGTCATCGGCCATGTCCTCCCACGCCATGAAGGAGTTCGGATGGGCCTCCACGATGCCCGGCCGCAGCTCGGCGAACAGGTCCGCGGCCTTGGCGGGGTCTGAGTCCACCAGCACCAGGATGTGGAAGCCGCGAAGCAGGGAGATGGCCAGTGCGGTGAACAGCCGTGAGTGCACGAACGAGACATGGATGGCGACCGTCTCGCCCTTGCGCAAGAAGGGCGTCACCGCCGCCACCTGCGGCCGGTACCGTGCCTGCAGGGTGCGGCCGGTGTGCACAGCGAGCTTCGGGGTGCCAGTGGTGCCCGAGGTGTGGGTGATCAGCGCAGGCTCGTCCGGCGAGACGGTGACCGCGGCGATCCGCCGGCAGCCGGCCAGCGACCGCAACGTCGTCGCCGACGGGTTTTCCCCCGAGGTGAGAAGCACTTTCTGGGCGAGCTCGAAGACCGTCTCGGGCAGCTCATCAGAAAGCTTGGCCTGATCGGTGACCAGGAACGGCCTGCCGGTGCGACGGATGAGCTCGACCACGGTGTCGCCGTCCAGCATCGGCGAGAGCAGGACCGGAACCGCTCCTATGCGGGAGACGGCGCAGGCCAGCAAAGTGATGTCGAAGCCGTCTGTCTTGTAGACCACCACGCGCTCACCGGTGCGCACGCCCGCGGCCCACAGCCGCGAGGCGACCTCGGCGACCAGGTCGGCGACCTGGGCGATGCTCAGCCGCCGCCCCAGCTCCGGAGCGACGTCGAGTTCGTGATCGAGAGTCATCGTGTTGCCAGGATGCCGAGCTGCGCCGCGGTCGAAGAGCGTTCCCAAGCGAATGCCGGGATTCGCTATGCGCTGTAACAACAAAGTAGTCAAACCTCTCCTCGGTCGACACGTCCAAGCAGACGTGTCTGGCGCACCTGGCGCCGCGGCGTGATGTGCAACCGCTTGGAGTCACTGCCGTTCAAAGGCACTGCCGTTCAGGTCACTCCCGTTCGAGAACGTCCTTGAGCCGGCGCACGGTCTCGCCGAGCTCGCGCTCCAGCTTCGCGCTCCACTCCTTGAAGAACAGCTGCTTGTCTTCCGGCGACATCTCCGACGTGATCTCCCGGATGCCCTCGGTCGGGTCGCCCATCCGGAAGTGGTGGACGAGCAGGCAGCCCTCCGGCGCGGGCTCGAGGTCGAAGCCCCAGACACTCTGCTGCTTGTGACCGGCCTTGTTGCGGATCGCCCATGCGAAGCTGCGGCCAGGCTCGGCGGTGACCACCTCGGAGTCGGTGGTCCACTCTCCGCGCACCACCGGCGCCCAGGCCACCACCTCGGGCGTGCGGAAGTTCTCACCTCGGAACACCGCCCCGACCGTGGCCGGCACGCCGGACACCCAGCTACCGCCGCGGCACTCCGAACTCCACTCGCCGCTGCGGCCGAGGTCGGTGATGACGGCGTACACCTGCTCCGGAGTGCGCGCGACCAGGGTCTCGGCGCGAATCTGGAACAACGGCGCAGCAGAGGGACTTGTGTCGGTCATAGGGCATAGCTTGTAGAGAAAGGCATCCTGAGACCAAAGTCCGGGCAGATGGTCTGTCAAGTCGGTGCGCTCAGCCGGCCTGGGGATCACTGGCGGCGCCGCGCAGCCGGGCGGCCGCCTGAGCCAGCGCGGCGCCCGCGGCCTCGACGAGCAGGTGGACCACCTCGGCAGCGGGCAGCGGCTCGGCGAGGGGGTAGGCCTGGCCGGCCCACAGGTGAACGCCATCGGGGTCACCGTGCTGCCGCGCCGCCACCCGCAGTGGCTGGGTCAGGTGATGCACCTCGGGATAACCGGTCGGCGCATCGCTGGAATGCTCACGCAGGAACCGGTTGACGACGCCTCGTGCGGTGCGGCCGGTGAACGCGCGCGTCAGGGCAGTGGGCGCCACACCGTGCGCGAGCGCCTCGCGATGCACCGCCACGGTCGCCGCCTCCGGACACAGCAGAAAGGCCGTTCCGAGCTGCGCGGCGTCGGCGCCGGCGGCCAGCACGCCGGCGACCGCCTCACCGGTGGCGATGCCCCCGGCGGCCACCAGCGCAAGCTCGCTGCCGACGGATCGGCGCACGAGTTGCAGTAGCGCCAGCAGCCCGACCTCACCGGGCATCTCATCGTCGAACCCGCCTCGGTGACCGCCCGCCTCGACCCCCTGGACCACCAGCGCGTCAGCGCCGGCGGCGGCCGCGACGCCGGCCTCGTCGGCTGTCGTCACCGTCACCCACACCGACGCCCCCGACTCGTGCAGCCGCCTGACATCCGCCGGTGTCGGGCATCCGAAGACGAAGGACACGACCGGAACCTTCTCGGCGCAGAGCAGATCGAGCTTCTCGCCGTAGCGGTCGTCGTCCCAACGCGGCTCACCGAGCGCGGCGCCGGTGCGCTCGGCTTCACCGCGCAGCGTCCGGGCGTACGCCGCGACCCGCGCGGGGTCAGCGCTCGGGCCAGGTGGGGCGAAGACATTGACGCCGAAGGGCAGGCCTTCAGCCAGGAGCGCGCGGAGCTGGACAAGCTCATCGCGGACCGCGTCGACGGTCTTGTAACCGGCGGCGAGGAAACCGAGCCCACCGGCGCCGGACACCGCCGCGGCCAGCGCCGGAGTCGACGGGCCGCCGGCCATCGGAGCTTGGACGATCGGAGAAGGGAGCGTGTCGAGCGTGAAGGTGCCCATGTCGGACAGGATGCCAAACAGCGACGGCCCGGTGCCAGGCGCCGAGGACGTCGCCGAAGGCGAGAACCTGAAGCGCCGCAGGCGAGAACCTGAAGCGCCGCAGGCGAGAACCAGGAGCGGCGCAGGCCCTTGCGTTCAGGGCCTGGGGGGTGGAGCCGCCTTAGGGAATCGAACCCTAGACCTTCTCATTACGAGTGAGACGCTCTGCCGACTGAGCTAAGGCGGCGCACGGCGAACCGCGACCGCAGAAGTCTATCCGCTTCGACGCGGCCGTGAAGACCCAGGCGCCCGCCTGGGCCCGAGGAGCGGCGGGCGCGCCCAGCCGTGCACGTCATGGGGCACACTGCCTAGGCATGAACTGGGGTGACGTTCCAGCCTGGGTGGCGATCGCGGTGTCGCTGGCCGCTGTCGGCCAATCCTGGCGGGCCGAGCGCAGAGCGCGGGAAGCCACAGCAGGCGCCGCGAGTCTTGAGGTCTCCTTGCAACGCATCGCCGACGCGCTGGATCGGTCACGGGCCGGCGCGTCGCCTCAGAGCAGCGCGGCCACCTCCATGCAGCCGCGAGCCTCCTCAGACGGCTCAGCGGCGCCGCTACCGGAGTTCAGCGTCGAGTTCGTGTCCGGGCACGCCTACCGGGTGCGCAACGTCAGCACGGTGCGGGCCACTGGAGTGAGCGTGTCGATCGAGCAGTCGCCTGCAGGCATGGCTCGCGAGCTGCCGGCTGGGGTGGATCTGGCGCCGTTGGCTTCGACCGCCCCCTTCCTGATCATCGACAGCTGGCAGCACCAGGCGCCGGGAGAAGTGCTCGTGACCTGTGACCAGCTGCCCGGACTCGTTCGGGCGCCGCTGCCGCCTCGCCGATAGCCCTTGCCGACCACGCCGCGGTTCGTCCGGCTACGGGGCTTGGTGCTCGGCGGCCGGTGAGGCGTCTGAGCCGCCTGAGGCGCCGCTGCCGGACGGGCTGGCCTGCGCCGAGCCCACGGTGCCGTCACCGTAGAACTCGTCGTGGGCCTTGCGCGAGGAGCACACCGAGGCCATCGCGCAGCTGGTCCGGCGGCCGTCGGCGTTCATCCGGAGCACCAGCGAGTCGGTCGGCACCGAATGCCCCACGACAGTGGCCTCACCTTCGGGGGTGGAGACGCATGATCCGACCGCCGGGGCGTTCTCGGCGAAGTCCTGATAGAGCGGGTGCTCGAACTTCAGGCAGCACATCAGCCGGCCACAGGCCCCGGAGATCCGCAGCGGGTTCAGCGGGAGCTCCTGCTCCTTGGCCATCCGCACCGACACCGGCTCAAAGTCGACCATGAACGTCGAACAGCACAGGTCCCGGCCGCACGAGCCGATGCCCCCGATCACCCGGGCCTCATCGCGCGCCGATAGCTGGCGCAGCTCGACCCGGCCCTTCAGGGTCGCGCCGAGGTCGCGCACCAGCGAGCGGAAGTCGACCCGGTGCGGGGCGGAGAAGTAGACCACCGTGCGGTTGTCGGTCAGCACGTGATCGATCCCGACGATCTTCATGGGCAGGCCGTGGGCGCGGATCAACCGCCTGGCCGCCACCCGCGCCTCAGCGCGTTTCTTGCGGCCGTCGGCCAGCGCGGTGAGGTGCTCTGGCTCTGCCAGCCCGGTCAGCCGGGGCAAGCCGCCGATGTCCTGTGGGCTCCACTGCGGCGCCCACATCACCTGCGCGACCTCGGGGCCCTCGGTCGTGGGGTACAGCACGTAGTCCCCGACCGCCGGCGTCAGCGCGCCGGGATCGGCGTAGTAGAGCCGACCGCGGTCGGTGAAAGTCACCGCACAGATCAGCCCCATGCTGGGAGCCTAATCCCTGCTGGGGTGAATCGGTGCTCTCAGGGACGGCCGCGAGCCGCGGCGGGCGCGTCCGCGTCGCGATCCGAGCGCGCCCGGGATCGACCTCAGGGCAGTCGAAGTGCCGCGGTCAACGCCTCGACGGCGATCTTGGGTTTGACGTTCAGCTCAATGGCCTCCCGGCAGGCCAGCACCTGCTCCAGCCGCACCAGCGCTCCCGCCTGGTCTAGCGAGCGGGCGACCAGCGACACGTCGGAGGCGACCTCGGGGTGCGCGGCCAGCACCGGCGAGCCGGCCTGGGCCAGCAGCACGTCCCGGTAGAAGCTGGCCAGGTCGACCAGGGCGCGGTCCAAAGCATCGCGCTGCAGCCGGGTCGCCCGGGATTTCTGCCGCTTCTCCAGGTCCTTCAGCGCCCCGGCGCTGCCGCGGGCCGCCGCCGTCGCGCCTTTGCCGGTGCCGCCGGCGCCCAGGGCGAGTTTGAGCTCGTCGGCCTCGGACACGTCGAGGTCTCGGGTCAGCGCCCGGGCCTCAGCCTCGGCCGTCTGCACCAGGTGGTCGGCGGCCTCGAAGCAGGCGTTGAGCGAGTTCAGCCGGGCCGGGATCGCCAGCACCTCTGCCCGCCGCTGCCGGGCCTGGTCGTCGCGGGCCAGCCGTCTGGCCCGCCCGACATGGCCCTGAGACGCCTGGGCCGCCCAGCCGGCGGTGACCGGGTCTATCCCGTCGGCGACCAGCACCTCGGCGATCGCCTCGGCCGGCGGGATCCGCAACCCCACCACCCGGCACCTGGACCGGATGGTGACGATCACGTCGTCAGGATGGGTCGAGGGCGCGCACAGCAGGAAGACGGTGCGCTCCGACGGCTCCTCGATCGCCTTCAGCAGGGCGTTGGCCGCGCCTTCGGTGAGCCGGTCGGCGTCCTCGATGACCACCACCTGCCAGCGTCCCAGTGACGGCCGGCGGGCCGCCATCGCCACCACGGCCCGCATCTCGCCGACGCCGATGGACAGCCCCTCGGGCACCACCGAGCGGACATCGGGATGCGAGCCTGCCTGCACCGAATGGCAGGCGCCGCACTCGCCGCAGCCTGGCGCCGCCACTGGATCGGCCGCCAGCAGCTGCTCGGCCCGGTCGCACTGCAGGGCGGCGGCCAGCGCCCGGGCAGCCACCGAGCGGCCGGAGCCGGCCGGGCCGGTGAACAGCCAGGCGTGCGTCACCGCGCCTGCGAGCACCGGACGTCCGGCGACCACATCGGCAGCCGCCCGGGCCGTCCGGGACAGCTCGGTGACGGCGCCTCGCTGGCCGATCAGCGCGTCGAACACGCTCACTTGGGCGCCTCCGCCACATCGGATGAGCCGAGCCGGGCCTCGGCGGCGGCGCTGGCTGCCCCCGCCGACGCGACCGGCGCGGGCAGCACCGCAAGCACCCTGGCGCCGATGTCGGCCGCCAGCTCGGTGATCGGGCGGCTGCCGTCGAGCACCAGGTAGCGGTTCGGGTCCGACTCGGCCAAGGACAGGAAAGCGGCCCGCACCCGGTCGTGGAATTCCACGGCTTCGCGCTCCAGCCGGTCCAGGCCACCGCTGTCGGCGCCGGCCTGCCGGCGGCGCACCCGCGCCAGCCCGATCTCGGCCGGAACGTCGAGCAGCACCGTCAGGTCCGGCACCAGCTCCTCGGTGGCCCACCGCGACAGCCGTTTGACCTCGTCCATGGCCAGCGTCCGGCCGGCGCCCTGGTAGGCCAGCGACGAGTCGACGAACCGGTCGGTGATCACCACCTCGCCGCGGTCCAACGCCGGCCGGATCACCGTGGCGACGTGCTGGGCCCGGTCGGCTGCGAACAGCAGCGCCTCGGCGCGTGGCGCGATCGGCTCGTCGCTGTCGAGCAGCAGCCGGCGGATCTGCCGGCCCAAGACGGTGGCGCCCGGTTCATGGGTGACCACCACAGCGCGCCCGGTAGCCCCGATCGCCTCAGCCAGCAGCGTGATCTGGCTGGACTTGCCGGCGCCCTCACCGCCCTCGAAGGCGATCAGCACCCCGCCGGACTGCAGCCGCCGCCGGCCCGAGGAGTCCCGGCGCAGCGCGGTCACCAGGTCGGCCAGCACCGGCACCGCGCTTCGCTGGTCCATCAACCGGTAGGCCAGCACGCCGGCCGTCACCGCCAGCACCCCGGCTCCCAGTAGCACGATCCGGGTGCCGTCGACGGTCTCGGAGGTGCCGGGCAGCCGCCGCTGGCCGATGGTGCCCACCAGCACCGGCACCGCCGCCAGCGCCAGGATCATCACCACCCGCACCATGGACTGGATGAAGGCGAAGACCCGGCCCCGCATCTCGTCGGAGATCTCCGACCCCAGCAGCGTGATGCCGGCCAGGTACCCGACGCCTGCCCCGAAGCCGACCCCCAGGACCGTGATCATCGCCAGCACGACGTGGGGCATGAGGGCCATCAGCGCCAGGCAACTGCCGGCCAGCACGATGGCCAGGCCGAACAGCCGTCGCCGGGACACCTCGCGGGCCACCCGCGGGCCCAGCGCCATGCCCAGGCCCAGCCCCACGAACACCGTTCCGAACAGCACTCCGTAGGCCGCGTCGCCACCGCCGAGGCTCCGGACGTAGGTCTTGCCCGCTCCGATAACCGCCCCACCGGCCGCGAACGCGCCGAGGATGCCCAGGATCAGCCCCCGCAGCAGGTCGGTCGTCCGGACGAACTGAGCGCCCTCTGCCAGCATCGCCCAGAGGCTGGGCTGGCTCTCCGCCCGTCCGGCGCCGCGCGAGCCGGAGAGCTGTTTGATGAAGAACAATGTCAGCGCGCTGACCCCGAAAGTGGCGGCGTTGAAGTACAGCGCCAGATCGACCTGGTGGGTTCCGAAGAAGCTGAACCGGCCGGCGAAGGCCGTCGAGATCAGCGCCAGCAGGCTGAACAGGGCAGCGGCCAGCACCGGAGTGAGCCCGTAGGTGGTGATCAGGCTCAGCTGGTTCGCCGACTCCAGCTGGTCACGGCGCACCAGGTTCGGCACCGAGGCGTCCTTGGCAGGATTCCAGAACAAGCCGATGCACTCGATCAGGAAGGTCGCCGCGAACAGCACCGGCAGCGTCGAGAAGATCGGGATCGCCACGAACAGCAAGCACCGCAGCAGGTCGGTGATGACCATCGTGTAGCGCCGGTCGAACCGGTCGGCGAAGGCGCCCGCGAGCGGGCCGAGGATGACAGAGGGCAGCAACCGGACGACCAGCACGCCGCCGAGGGCGTAGTTCTGAGCCTGGTAGCCGGTGGCGAGCTGGGTGGCCAGCGCGGTGGTGGCCAGCAGGCCCAGCCAGTCGCCGAGGCTGGACAGCCCGGTGCAGTACCAGAGCCGGCGGAAGGCGGTGTTTCTCAGGACGCCCCTGATCGCGCCGGAGCCCGACACCATCGCCGTGGCGTCACGGTTGGGGCCGGTGGCGTCACCGGCAGTGGCGGCTGGTTCGGCTGAGATGGCTCACTCCTGGTCGTCACTGGTGCTCGGCGGGCCTCAGCCTATCGGCCCGGCCCTCTCGTGCCGCTGGAGAGCCGGGCCCGCTCAGCTATCGCTCAGCGTGTGCAGCAGCCGGCGCAGGCCAGCGGCCAGCGACCTGCGTTGAGCCTCGGACAGCCCGCTGAGCAATGCCTGCTCAGAGGACAGCAGCGCCTGGAAGGCAGCGTCGACCCGGCGCCTGCCGAGCGCGGTCAGCTGGATCAGCGACTGCCGGCCGTCCTCGGGGTGGCCCCGCCGGGTGATCAGGTTGCGCTCGGCCAGCCGGTCCAGCCGGTTGGTCATGGTGCCCGAGGTGACGTGGGTGGCCTCGATCAGCTGGCCGGGGGTGCGCTCGTAGGGCCGGCCGGACCGGCGTAGCGCGGCGAGCACATCGAACTCGTGACTGGCCAGGCCGTGCTCGGCGAAGGCCTGCGCGCGCCGTTCGTCGAGCAACTGGGCCAACCGGCCGATCCGGCTCAGGATGTGCAAGGGCGCGACGTCCAGGTCAGGACGCTCGGCCAGCCACGCCGCGGCGATCAGGTCCACTTCGTCAGCCATAGCGGCAGCCTAGCAATATATCTTGACATCAAGGGATAGTCTCTTGATATCAAGATGTCTATGCCGATGAGAGAGTGGGTAGCCGATGCGATGGGATCCGGCTCAGTACGCGATGTTCAGCGATGAGCGCAGCCGGCCGTTCTTCGACCTGACCGGTCAGATCCACGCCGAGCAGCCTGCCGAGGTGGTCGATCTGGGCTGCGGCGCCGGTGAGCTGACCGCCGCCCTGGCCCGGCGCTGGCCGTCCGCGACCGTCCGCGGCCTGGACGCCTCGCCGGAGATGATCGAGCGCGCCGGGGAGTTCGCGGGCGGCCGGCTGAGCTTCGGCCTGGCCGACGCCGCCGACTTCGACGCCAGCGGGGTGGACGTGCTAATCAGCAACGCCCTGCTGCAGTGGGTTCCCGAGCACCAGGCGCTGCTGCGCCGGTGGGCGGGCGAGCTCAACGCCGGCGGCTGGCTGGCCTTTCAGGCGCCGGCCAACTTCGGCTCGCCGTCACACCGGCTGATGCGCGAGCTGGCGGGCTCGGACCGCTGGCGCGGCAGGCTGGCCGGCGTGCTGCGCCACGACGTGGTCGCCGAGCCGGCCGAGTACCTGGAGCTGCTGGCCGAGGCCGGGCTGCGGGTCAACGCCTGGCAGACGTCCTACCTGCACGTGCTCTCCGGGCCAGACCCGGTGCTGGACTGGGTCCGCGGCACCGGCCTGCGGCCCGTGCTGCAGGCGTTGGGCGACGGCGAGGCGGCCGAGTTCGAGGGCGAGTACGCCGCGCTGCTGCGCCAGGCCTACCCGGCCCAGCCGTTCGGCACGGTGTTTCCGTTTCTGCGGACGTTCGTCGTGGCACACAAGCCCGCGGCGGAGCGGAAGGCCTGATCGTGATTCTGGGAATCGATCACGTGCAGGTGGCCATCCCGGCCGGCGGCGAGGACGCGGCCCGGGCGTTCTACGGCTCGCTGCTGGGGATGACCGAGGTTCAGAAGCCGGCGGCGCTGGCCGGCCGAGGTGGCTGCTGGCTCCGTTCCGGCGCCGCCGTGCTGCACCTGGGCGTCGAGGAGCCGTTCAGCCCGGCCCGCAAGGCGCACCCGGCATTCGGAGTCGCCCAGCTGGACGCGCTGTGTGACTCGCTGTCAGCGGCCGGCCATCACTGCGTGCCGGCCGACGGCGAGATACCGGGCGTCCGCCGGTTCCACACCTTCGACCCGTTCGGCAACCGGATCGAGTTCCAGCAGGCCTGAGCGTGGCTGCCCGGTTGCTGCCGGTTAAGTCCAGCATGATTGCGGAATGTCTGATGAGCCGGCGAATGACGAGGAGCGATGGCTAGCGGCCGAGGTTGCCGCAGGCCGACTCGCAGACTTCACGGGTCGTCCCGGCGGTGGGGGTGAGCTGGTCAAGATACGCGGCGAGTTCCTTCGCTCGCTAGCGCTGTCCGCCACCCGCCCGGCTGGTATAGGTGTTCGCGGTGCTCGCATCACCGGAACCTTGGACCTTCGGTTATGCCAGCTATCGGGCCCACTCGTGCTGCGAAATTGTGTATTCGTCGAGCTGCTCGATCTCAGTAAGGCGTTGCTCGTAGACGTCGATCTGTCCGGCAGTCAGATGCCCGGCCTGAACGCTGCTGGCGCAGATATTCGACATGGTGTGATCCTGCGGTCGGTGGCAATAGATGGTCCGACGGAGTTGGGCAGCATAACCATCGGCGGCACCCTGAGTCTCACTGGCGGCACTTTCACCAACCCTAACGGCGACGCAATCAGCGCCGACGGCGCACACATCAAAGGCGCTGTGTTCTGCCGAGCCGGATTCCACGCCGAGGGCGAAGTCCGCCTGATCGGCGCCACCATCGGCGGCCAACTCAACCTCACCGGCGGCACCTTCACCAACCCCGGCGGGTACGCGATCAGCGCCGACCAGGCACACATCAGAAGCGGCGTCTTCTGCCAAGCCGACTTTCACGCCGAGGGCGGAGTCACCTTTCACGGCACTACGATCGACGGCCAACTCGATCTCACCGGCGGCACCTTCACCAACCCCAACGGCAACGCAATCAGCGCCGAGGGCGCACACATCAAAGGAAGCATATTCTGCGGAGCTGGATTCCACGCCAAAGGCGAAGTCCGCCTGCTCGGCGTCACCATCGGTGGCCAACTCAACCTCACCGGCGGCACCTTCACCAATCCCGACAACGACGCGATCAAAGCCGATCAGGCACACATCAAGGGCGGCGTGTTCTGCGGAGCCGGGTTCCACGCCGAAGGCGAAGTCCGCCTGCTCGGCGTCACCATCGGCGGCCAACTCAGTCTCAGCGGCGGCGCCTTCACCAATCCCAACGGCCGCGCGATCAGCGCAGACGGCGCCCACGTCACAGGAGACGTGTTCTGCAGAGCCGGATTCAAGGCAGATGGCGAAGTCCGCTTACCCGGCGCCACCATCGGCGGCCAACTCGCACTCACCGGCGGCACCTTCACCAACCCGCACGGAAATGCGATCAACGCGGAACGCGCAACCATTGGCACCCTTGTCCTAAACAATAGTAAGTCGACAGGACGAATTGTCCTGCTCGGTGCCCACACGGGTTATCTCTCTGACGACCTAAACAGTTGGCATCAACTCTCCTCGGCCTCATTACTGGACTTCACCTACGACCGGGTTATCACCCAGGGCTGGTCGACAAAGGATCGATTGCTGTGGTTGCAGAAAGACCCGGAATACCGGGCTCAGCCGTACGAGCAGCTTGCCCAGACGCTGCGAGCCCAAGGCCACGAGCGCGAGGCGCGCCAGGTCATGGTGGCCAGGAACCGCCGCCGGAGAAAGCAACAGACCTGGTACCGCAAGATTCCGGAGTACCTGTTCGACTGGCTGCTCGTCTACGGTTACCACCCGCTGCAGCGGACACTTCCCGCACTGGGGTTGCTCTACGCGTTAGGCCTGTTTCTGTTTTTCTCAGCTCAGCATAATCACGCGATCATCGCCACCCGGGCTGCGATACACCAGTCGGCAACGACCTCGGGAACCACCGCAGGCGGTGTGGCCACCTCGCCGCCGACCGCGGCGGGACAACCACGTCCGGTCACTGCGACCGCCACCTGCCCATCCGACTACCCGTGCTTTTCACCGTGGGCCTTCACGGCTGACGCCCTGATCCCGCTCGTCAACACCCACCAGACCGACTTCTGGGCCGTGTCCGGTTCTCAAAAGATTGGCTTCTGGGCGATTCTCTACAGCTGGCTGGCCGCTCCCCTGGGTTGGCTGCTCACCACCGCTGCTGCTCTCGGATTCACCGGGCTGATCCGCCGCGACTGAGCCGCCGCCGACAGGCTCAGCCGCCGGGGCGCAGCCGGCCCCTCGTCAGGTCCA
Source organism: Jatrophihabitans sp. (assembly GCA_036399055.1). NCBI lineage: Bacteria > Bacillati > Actinomycetota > Actinomycetes > Jatrophihabitantales > Jatrophihabitantaceae > Jatrophihabitans > Jatrophihabitans sp. The sequence continues at coordinate 29,459 of DASWNX010000018.1, read as the reverse complement.
CCAGGGTAAGCCGGTTGCCGAACGGATCGCTCACCACGGCGACCTTGCCCACCGCGATGTCATCCGGTCCCGAGACCACCGTGCCGCCGGCCCGCGTGATCACCGCGACCGCGTCGTCGACGTCCTCGACCAGCAGGTCGGTCTCGGGGTCGACGTCGAGCGCGAGGACCAGCTCGGTCTCGGAGTCGCCGAACCCCAGCGCCACCATCGTCTCGGTGCGCCAGAGCAGCTCGTGGCCCAGCGCGTCGTGATAGAAGGCAAGCCCTTCCTCAAGCGAGGGCACCCGCACCACGACGGCGTCCACGGCCCGGAACAACGGCTCCGGCGGCTGCCCGGTCATGCCGATCCGGTCCGGCCGGCAGGTCGCGCGCCGCCGGTCTCGCTCGCCACGATCTTCGCCACGGCCCACAGGTAGCGGCGGTTGATCAGCCACGCCCCCACCCGAGCCAGCGGGCCGGCAAGGCGGATCAGCAGCTTGTTCGGGCGGGCGAAGGACTCCACTGTCACCAGCACCCGGTCATCGGCGTCCCAGTCCACCATGAAGCTCTCCTCGCCCTCTTCGGGGTGGTCGGGCCGGGTGCGGTAACGAAAGCCGCGCCGGCGCGGCTCGTCCAGCACCGAGATCACGTCGCAGGAGCCGCGCATCGCCACCGGGCCGACGCCGAAGCGCAGCCGGACCACGTCACCGACCCGCACCGTGTCGGTCGGCATGGTCATCTTGACGCCGGCCTTGCGGTGCATCCGCAGGCTGAGCACTGCCCGGGACGCCGACTCGAAGGCCGCCGAGCCGTGCCCGACCGGGCCGGAGAGCTTCATGCGGTGATAGCGGGAGGCCACGCTTCCAGTGTGCCGCACGCCCGTCCCGGTCGGGCCGTTCCACGCCTTCCCGGGCCTACCAAGCGGGTCAGGTCGGCTCCGCGCCTGCCGCCACGGGCGCCTTCTTGGCGGCGGCCTTGGTGGCAGGAGTCTTGGCAGCCTTCTTGGCGACCGTCTTCTTCGCGGCCGCCTTCTTGGCCGGCGTCTTCTTCGCGGCCGTCCGCTTGGCGGCCTTCTTCACCGGCCCGCGAGCCCGCCGGTCGGCCAGCAGCTCAGAGGCCCGCTCGTCGGTGAGCGCCTCGACCGAGTCGTCGCGGCGCAACGAGGCGTTGGTCTCGCCGTCGGTGACGTAGGGCCCGAACCGGCCGTCCTTGACCACCATCGGCTTCTGCGAGACCGGGTCGACCCCGAGCTCCTTCAGCGGTGGCGCGGCGGCGGCCCGGCGGCCCCGCAGCTTGGGCTGGGCGAAGATCGCCAGCGCCTCGTCCAGGGTGACGGTGAACAGCTGCTCCTCCGACTCCAGGGACCGGGAGTCCGTGCCGCGCTTGATGTAGGGGCCGTAGCGGCCGTTCTGGGCGGTGATCTCGGCGGCCTTGCGGTCCTCGGCCGTCGGGTCGATCCCCACCACCCGGGGCAGGGTCAGCAGCTTGGCGGCGTCCTCGACGGTCAGGGTGTCCAACGACATCGTCTTGAACAGCGACGCGGTCCGCTCACCGTCGGTGACGTAGGGCCCGAACCGGCCGTTCTTGCCGGTGATCTCACGACCGGTCTCGGGATCGACCCCGATCTCGAAGTCACCCGACGGCGCAGACAGCAGCTCCTCGACCTTCTCCGGCGTCAGCTCGTCCGGCGCCAGGTCCTCAGGGACCGAGGCGCGGCGCTCGGACTCCGCGCCGCCCTGCTGCACGTAGGGCCCGTAGCGCCCGACCCGCACCACGATGTCGCTGTCGGGTCCGAACAGCTGGAGCGAGTTGACGCCACGGGCGTCGATGTCTTCCAGGCGCTCGGCGATCAGCTTCTTCAACCCGCCCTGAGAGGAGATCCGGCCGTCGTCGACGCCCTTCTCGGCCTGCCTCTCAGCCTCGTTGGCGCCGAAGTAGAACCTGCGCAGCCAGTCGACCCGCGACGTGGCGCCGCCGGCGATCGAGTCCAGGTCGTTCTCGACGGAGGCGGTGAAGCCGTAGTCCACCAGCCGGGCGAAGTGCCCCTCAAGCAGGCCGACCACCGCGAAGGCCACCCAGGACGGCACCAGCGCGGCGCCCTTCTTCCAGACGTAGCCGCGGTCCTGGATCGTCTGCATGATCGAGGCGTAGGTGGACGGCCGGCCGATCCCGAGCTCCTCCATCGCCTTCACCAGCGACGCCTCGGTGTAGCGCGACGGCGGGCTGGTCGAGTGCCCGGTCGGCTCCAGCGAGCGCACCCCGAGCCCGTCGCCGCGGTCCAGTTGCGGCAGCCGCTTCTCGCTGTCGTCACGGCCGGACTCCGCCGAGCCGCCAGCGGAAGCAGAGGAGTCGACTGTCTCATCCTGGTCCTCGACGTAGGCCCGCAGGAACCCTGGGAAGGTGATGGTCCGCCCGGAGGTGGCGAACTCGGCCCGCTCCCCGGCCACCGAGGACCCGGCCAGCCGGATCGACATGGTGGTGCCGACCGCGTCGGACATCTGCGAGGCCAGGGTGCGCTGCCAGATCAGCTCGTAGAGGCGGAACTCGTCCGAAGACAGCGCCGAGGCCAGCTGGCCGGGAGTGCGGAAGGAGTCGCCGGCCGGCCGGATGGCCTCGTGCGCCTCCTGGGCGTTCTTGACCTTGCGGCTGTAGTGGCGCGGCTCGGCCGGGACGTAGGCGTCGCCGTAGAGGTCGCGGGCCTGGGAGCGGGCCGCCGTCAACGCCGTCTCGGACAGGTTCGTCGAGTCGGTGCGCATGTAGGTGATGTAGCCGTTCTCGTACAGCCGCTGGGCCACCCGCATGGTGACCTGGGAGGACCAGCGCAGCTTGCGGCCGGCCTCCTGCTGCAGCGTCGAGGTCATGAACGGCGGGTAGGGCCGGCGCCGGTAGGGCTTCTCCTCGACCCGGGTCACCGAGAAGTCGACGCCTGCCAGCCGGGCTGCCAGGCCACGGGCGCCGGACTCGTCCAGGTGCAGCACCTCGCTGGAGGCGCGACCGGTCGCGGGGTCGAAGTCCTTGCCGGTGGCGATCCGCTCGTCGTCCAGGGCCACCAGGGTGGCGCTGAAATGCTCGGGATCGCCATCCTTGCGCACAGCGGGAGTGAAGGAGCCTTCGATGTCCCAGTAGTTCGCGGTGTGAAAGGCCATCCGCTGCCGCTCGCGCTCGACCACGATCCTGGTGGCCACCGACTGCACCCGGCCGGCCGACAGCCGCGGCAGCACCTTCTTCCACAGCACCGGTGACACTTCGTAGCCATAAAGCCGGTCCAGGATCCGGCGGGTCTCCTGAGCGTCGACCAGGTGGGCGTCGATGTCGCGCGGCTCGGCCACCGCCCGGGCGATCGCGGCCGGGGTGATCTCGTGGAACACCATCCGGCGGACCGGGACGGTGGGCTTGAGGGTCTGCACCAGGTGCCAGGCGATCGCCTCGCCCTCGCGGTCCTCATCAGTGGCCAGGTAGATCTCGTCGGCGTCCTTGACCAGGGCCTTGAGCTTGCTGACCTGCTGCTTGCGGTCGGGGCTGATCACGTACAGCGGCTCGAAATCGGCTTCGGTGTTGACGCCCAGCCTGGCCCACGGCTGACCCTTGTAGGCGGCCGGCACATCAGCGGCGTTGCGGGGCAGGTCCCTGATATGGCCTATGGACGCCTCGACGGTGTACCCCGGGCCGAGGTAACCGCCGATCGTCTTCGCCTTCGCAGGGGACTCCACGATCACCAGCTTGTTGCCGGTGCCCGCCTTCTTCCCGCGTGCCTGTGCCACCGCTTCTCCTGTCTGTGATCACTTACGGTGATCGCGTCTGTGATCACTTACGGTGATCGGGGTACTGCCACCATGGTGCACGGTGCTGCGGCGGACGGTACCCCACCCGTGCCTTGACCCGCCGTGAGCGACCCCTCCCGCGCCTTTTCCGAGCAAGGCCGGGCAGTGCTCGATCCTGCCCTCCGGCCGCCGCACTGAGGCTCAGATCACGACGCTGAGAGCCAACACCACCAGGATGCCGCTCACCGAGAGGATGGTCTCCATGATCGACCAGGACTTGATGTTCTGGCTGACCGACAGCCCGAAGTACTGCTTGGTCAGCCAGAATCCGGCGTCGTTGACATGGGAGAAGAACAGCGAGCCGGCGCCGATCGCAAGCACCAGCAGCGACAGGTGCGTGCTGCTCAGCGTCTGGGCGACCGGCTCCAGGATGCCCGCGGTGGTGATCGTGGCGACGGTCGCCGAGCCGGTCGCCAGCCGGATCAGCACCGCCACGAACCAGGCCAGCAACAGCGGCGAGACGGTGCTGCCCTCCACCCAGGACGCGATGATCTTGGAGATGCCGCTGTCGACCAGCACCTGCTTGAGGCCGCCGCCGGCCGCCACGATCAGCAGGATGCCGGCGATCGGCGGCAGCGCCTCGTCGACCGTTCTGGACAACCGCTCCTTGTCGAAGCCGAGTCCGATGCCGAAGGTGTAGATCGCCAGCAGCACCGCCAGCAGCAGGGCGATCAGCGGGGTGCCGACGAAGTCCAGCGTGCGCTTTGCGACCCCGTTGCCGTTCTCGTTCACCACCTCGGCGATCGCTTTGGCCAGCATCAGCACGACCGGCAGCAGCACGGTGGTCAGGGTGACCGCGAAGCTCGGCCGGCGGTAGCGCGGCCGGGACTCCGACGGGACCAGGTCATCGGCGCTGACCGCGACCGAGCCGGCCCCGGTGCCGCTGCCGAGCGCTGATCCGCCCGCGCCGCCCGTGGCGGCCGAGGCGCCGGCGCCAGGCCTGGCGGCGTCGAGGCGGGCTTGCTCCGCGGCCGCGGCGTCTCCCAGGAACAGCTCGGGCACCGGCACGTCGACCCAGCGGGCGGCGAACCGGGAGAACAGCGGTCCACCGACTACCACGGTCGGCACCGCTACCAGCACCCCGAGACCCAGGGTCAGTCCCAGATCGGCGTTCAGCGCCCCCACCGCCGCCAGCGGGCCCGGGTGCGGCGGCACGAAGCCGTGCATGGCCGACAACCCGGCCAGGGTCGGAATCGCCACTCGCATCAGCGGCAGTCCGGAGCGCCGGGCCACCAGCAGGATGACCGGCATCAGCAGCACCAGGCCGATCTCGAAGAACATCGGCAGGCCGATGATCATGCCGACCAGGGCCATCGCCCAGGGCAGCGCCCGGTCGCTGGACCGGCCGACGATCGTGTCGACGAGCTGGTCGGCGCCGCCGGAGTCGGCCAGCAGCTTTCCGAAGATGGCGCCCAGCGCGATGAGAGTTCCGACGCTGGCGACGGTGGCGCCGACGCCGGCGCCGAAACTGGTCACCGTCTTGTCCATGCCGAGCCCGGCGATCGCGCCGACCAGCAACGCGCCGATGGTCAGGCTCAGGAACGGGTGCAATTTGGTGAAGGTGATCAGCGCGATGATCACCGCGATGCCGATCAAGGCGGCCAGGATCAGCCGGGTGTCCTGGCTGCCAGAACTTTCAGCCGCCGCGATCAGCTGCACTGCGGTGCCGGTCACTGAACCTCCTTGAGGAATTGTTCGACGATCTGCTCGGGGCCCAGGGTGAAGTCGAGGGCCACCCCGAACTCATCCGGCCCCAGCGGTTCGAGGGTGGCGTACTGCGACTGCACCAGCGATGCCGGCATGTAGTGGTTGCGCCGGTGCCCGACCCGCTCGCTGACCACGTCGGCAGAGCCGGCCAGGTGCAGGAAGCACAGCCGGCCAGAGGCCGTCCTGAGGACGTCGCGGTAGCTGCGCCGCAGGGCCGAGCACGCCAGCACGGCCCCGTCCTGCTCGCCGCGCAGCCAGTCGGCCAGCCTGTCCAGCCACGGCCAGCGGTCGGCGTCGGTCAGCGGATGCCCGGCGGCCATCTTGGCCTTGAGCTCCGGGGTGTGAAAGTCGTCGGCGTCGGCGAACGGGACCCCGAGCTGCTGGGCCAGGATCACCCCGACCGTGGTCTTGCCGCTGCCCGACACGCCCATCACGACCACCGTGGGGTGGATGCCGATGTCCATGAACCCGAATTTAGCGCTCGCCGCAGGCCGGTGCGCGCTAGCCGCGCGGCCAGTCCCGGCCGCAGCCGGCCGGCGGCGCGCCGATCAGCTCGGCCAACCGGCGCAGCCGCTTCACCGAGGTGACCCGCCACCCGGCGCCGGTCCGGCTGCCGATCTCGACGGCGGCCACGCCCAGCCTGGCCAGTTGAGCGCCGGCCACCCGGTGCAGCGCGCCGTCGGGGTCGCTCATGCGAAGCAGAAAGCCCGCCTCCTCGGCCACGCCGGCCGTGATCGCCCACAACCGCAGGCCCGACGCGTTGAGCGCCAGATCGGCCGGCGGCGCCAGATTCGCCCCCTTGGTCCAGCGCCGCGCGTGCGGGCTGAGCCGGGTGGTGATCTCGGTGCGCACCGCGATCAGGTCACCGGGCGCCTCGGCGGTGTCGGAGTCCAGACCCCGGTCGGCGAACTCCGCCCGCAGCGCCTGCGCCCGCCAGCGCTCGGCTACCAGGACCGAGAGCCGGGCAGCCGAGCCCGCGTCGGTCCGCACCCAATCGCCACCGGCGATCAGCACCCCGTCCAGATCCTCGACAAGGGGGTCCGCGGCTTCGGCGCCGAACAGGGAGAACTGCACGCCGTGATTGTCCACCACCGCGCGCCAGGGGCTCGGCGGTGGCGGGACGCCGGCACGGCGCGGCCGGGGCGGCGAGGGCGGCGAACCTCAGCGTCATGCTCAGCGGTCGCCGGGGCGCTCGCACAGCATGACGCCCGATCGAGGGCCTGACCGGGCCGTCTGGCAGCCGGCAGACCGTCCGGCAGCAGAAAGGAGGGCCTGCCACCGATTACGGTGACAGGCCCTCCTTGGTCAACTGCGGCAGCTCGTCCTCAGCGTCACTGCCAGTGGTCCAGGATCAGCCCTCAGACGGTGGTACGGGAGCCCGCCGTCAGACGGTGGTCGCCGCGGCGTGGACCTGCGTCGGGTCGTCGTTGAGGCTGGACGCCCGCCGCTTGGCGATCAGGATGGCCGCGATGATGACGGCCACGGCGATCAGGGCGATGAGGATCCGGACGCCCACGTTGGCGTCCTCGCCGACCGAGAACTGGACGATGGCCGGCGCGATCAGCACCGACACCAGGTTCATCACCTTGATCAGCGGGTTGATCGCCGGTCCCGCGGTGTCCTTGAACGGGTCGCCGACGGTGTCTCCGATGACGGTCGCGGCGTGGGCGTCAGAGCCCTTGCCGCCGTGGTTGCCGTCCTCGACCAGCTTCTTGGCGTTGTCCCACGCGCCGCCGGAGTTGGCCAGGAACACGGCCATCAGGGTGCCGGTGGCGATGGCGCCGCCGAGGTAGCCGGCCAGCGGGCCGACGCCCAGTCCGAACCCGACGGCGATGGGAGCCATCACCGCGAGCAGGCCGGGGGTGACCAGCTCGCGAAGCGAGTCACGGGTGCAGATGTCGACGACCCGGCCGTACTCGGGCCGCTCGGTGCCGTCCATGATGCCCGGCCGGGTGGCGAACTGGCGGCGCACCTCGTAGACCACGGCGCCGGCTGCCCGGGACACCGCGTTGACGGCCAGGCCGGAGAACATGAACACCACGGCCGCGCCGATGATGACGCCCACCAGGGTGTTCGGGCTGACGATCGTGGTGGCGAAGTTGGTGTTGTTGGTGATGTCACCACTGGCCTTGTCGACCGCCTCGCGGATGGCGTCCTGGTACGAGCCGAACAACGCGGTCGCCGCCAGCACCGCGGTGGCGATCGCGATGCCCTTGGTGATCGCCTTGGTGGTGTTGCCGACCGCGTCGAGCTCGGTCAGGATCTGGGCGCCGGCCGGGCTGACGTCCCCGGACATCTCGGCGATGCCCTGGGCGTTGTCCGAGACCGGGCCGAAGGTGTCCATCGCCACGATCACGCCGACCGTGGTGAGCAGCCCGCAACCGGCCAAGGCCACCGCGAACAGGGCGACCGAGATCGAGGAGCCACCGAGCAGGAACGCGCCGAACACAGCGGCCCCGATGACCAGGGCGGTGTAGACGGCCGACTCGAAGCCGATGGAGATACCGGACAGGATCACGGTGGCGGCGCCGGTCAGCGAGCTGCGTCCAACGTCCTGCACAGCCTTGCCCTCGGTGCCGGTGTAGACGCCGGTCAGCCACAGGATCACCGCGGCCAGCACGATTCCGATGATCACCGCGGAGATGGCGATCACAGCCGGGTTGCCGGTGTGCTCGGCGAGGCTGGCGCCGTTGAAGTCCTCGCCGACTCCCTTGAGCTCGGAGAACTCGCTCGGCAGGTAGGTGAAGGCGGCGATGGCGCAGAGCACCACCGAGATCGCGGCGGAGATGTAGAAGCTGCGGTTGATGGTTTTCAGGCCGCCCTCGTTGGGCCGGGCCCGGGTGATGAAGACGCCGATGATCGCGGTGATCACGCCGATGGCAGGCACGATCAGCGGGAACAGCAGGCCCTTGGTCCCGAAGGCCACCGAGCCCAGGATCAGCGAGGCGACCAGGGTCACGGCGTAGGACTCGAAGAGGTCTGCCGCCATGCCGGCGCAGTCACCGACGTTGTCACCGACGTTGTCGGCGATGGTCGCGGCGTTGCGCGGGTCGTCCTCGGGGATGCCGGCCTCGACCTTGCCCACCAGGTCAGCGCCGACGTCAGCGGCCTTGGTGAAGATGCCGCCGCCGACACGCATGAACATGGCCAGGGTCGCGGCGCCGAAGCCGAAGCCCTCGAGCACCTTGGGCGCGTCGTCGGTGTAGGCGAACACGACGACGGCCACACCCAGCAGGCCCAGGCCCACGGTGGCCATGCCGACCGCGCCGCCGGTCCGGAACGCGATCCGGATCGCGCGTTCGCGGCCCTCGTTGTTGGCCGCGGCGGCTACCCGCAGGTTGGCGCGAGTGGCCAGCCACATGCCGAAGTACCCGATGGCGCCTGAGAAGCCGGCGCCGACCAGGAAGAAGATCGAGCGGCCGATCCGCTGGGCGGCGTCGTCGGCCGGTAGCGCGAACAGCAGCAGGAAGACGACCGCGACCACCACCGAAAGCGTCTTGAACTGACGCTTGAGGTAGGCCTGAGCGCCTTCCTGGACCGCCTCGGCGATCTCGACCATCTTCGGCGTGCCCTGGTTAGCGCTCAGAACTTCGCGGAACAGGACGAATGAGAAGATCAGCGCGATGATGGCCACGAGGCCGATCACCGCCACCAGTCCCCTGTCGCCACCAGAGAACACCGAATCGGTGAGCTCTGCCTGGGCGACAAGCGCCGGGTGGGATAAAGCCATAACGCGTACTCCTTAGGCCATCGAAACCAGCTTGACGAATCGCCCGACAGCTCGGCATAGCGGCTTGCCCGGGGTCAGGGCCGAAGCTGCTTAGCGGCGAATTCTCCATCGGTGCGGCTGCGGCGCAGTCTAGGGGACGCCTTGAGCGTCCGTGCGCAGGCTCCCGCCCGGCGAGGTGCTACTTGTCACACACTCGGTGGCCAGCTGCCCTGCCGGCCACTGCCCGACCGTCTCGCGTGAGCGCGGTCAGCCTCTCACAACCGCGACCACGCCAACCCTGGAGTCATGAGATCAGCCGGTCACGCGGCCACGACTCAGCCGGCCGCGATCGCCTGCGGCACCGTGGGATAGATGTCGAAGACGGCGTCGAGCCCGGTGATCCGAAACAGCTTGAGCGTGCGCGCTGACCCGCAGACGAGCCTGAGCACGGCGCCGGACTGCTGGGCCTGGTTGCGGACCGCGACCAACGCCCCGAGGCCGGTCGAGTCGATGAACGCCAGCCAGCTCAGATCGACCACGACCGACTGCTGACCGGAGCCGATGATCTGGAACAGCCGGTCCTGCAACTGGGTGGCCGAGTGCACGTCCACCTCGCCGCGGACCTCCAGCACGGTCTGGGCGCCGGTGCTGGACGCGGTCAAGCTCAGGTTCATCCCGGCGTCCTCCGCCATCCTCGACTTCTCAGCAGTTCGTGCTGGTGAGCATACGTTCCGCCCGACGGCTGGTAGCGCTTACGCGCAGGTCATCTCCCGGCGGTCGGCGCGCTGGCCCGACCTGGCGCGCGCCACCTCGGCGAGAGCCCAGAATGGAGAGCCGGCCGAACGCGCCGGCGCGAGCAGGCAGCCTCAACAGGCAGGAGGAGACCGATCGACACCGAGCACCCGCTGCTGGCCGCCCTGCTCACCGGCTGCCCGCCCGGCGAGACGCCGCTGCGCCACGTCGAGCAGGTTCAGCCACGCCCGTTGACCCCGGCTGCCTGGCCGTCCTGGGCAGCGCCAGAGCTCCTCGCCGCGCTGGCGGCCACCGGCATCGACGCGCCCTGGCCGCATCAGGTCGAGGCAGCCGAGCACGCCTGGGCAGGGGACTCGGTGGTGATCGCCACCGGCACGGCGTCGGGCAAGTCGCTGGCCTACCAGCTGCCGATGCTGTCGGCGGTGCTGGCCGAGAGCAGGTCCCGAGCGCTGTACCTGTCCCCCACCAAAGCCCTGGCCGCCGACCAGCACCGCGCGCTGAGCGCCCTGGGCCTGCCCGGTCTCCGGGCGGCCACCCTGGACGGCGACACCCCGTTCGAGGAGCGGGACTGGATTCGCCAGCACGCCAACGTGGTGCTGTCCAATCCCGACCTGCTGCACCGGACGCTGCTGCCCCAGCACCAGCGGTACTCCGGCTTCCTGCGCCGGCTGCGGTTCGTGGTGATCGACGAGTGCCACCACTACCGGGGCCTGTTCGGCTCCCACGTGTCGCTGGTGCTGCGCAGGCTGCGCCGGCTGTGCGCGGCCTACGGCGCCGCGCCGGTGTTCGTGCTGGCCTCGGCGACCTCGGCCACCCCCGGGCAGTCGGCCTCGCGGCTGGTCGGGCTGCCGGTGCGGACGGTGGATTCGGACCGCTCGCCGCGAGGCCCGCGGACCTTCGCGTTGTGGGAGCCGCCGCTGGCGGTGCGGGGCAGCAGCCAGGACGCTGAGCAGCCAGCGCCGATCCGGCGGGCCGCCGGGTCCGAGGCCGCCCGCCTGCTGGCCGACCTGGTGATCGCCGGCGCGCGCACCCTGGTGTTCACGCGGTCCCGGCGCGGCGCGGAGCTCACCGCGCTGAGCGCCAAGAACCACCTGGTCGAGGCCGGCGCGGCCGAGTTGGCAGACCGGGTCGCCGCCTACCGGGGCGGCTACCTGGCCCAGGAGCGCCGGGCGCTGGAGCGCTCGCTGACCAGCGGCGAGCTGCTGGGGGTGGCCACCACGAACGCTCTGGAGCTGGGCATCGACATCACCGGCCTGGACGCGGTGGTGCTGGCCGGCTATCCCGGAACGCTGGCCTCGCTGTGGCAACAGGCCGGTCGGGCCGGGCGCCGCGGCCAGGACGCGCTGGTGGTCTTCGTCGCCCGCGACGACCCGCTGGACACCTACCTGGTGAACAACCCGGCGGCCATCTTCGCCCGGCCGGTGGAGGCGAGCGTGACCGACCCGGCCAACCCGCACGTGCTGGGCCCGCAACTGTGCTGCGCGGCGGCCGAGCTGGCGTTGACCCCCGCCGACGTCGAGCTGTTCGGCGGCCCGGCGGCCGAGCCGGTGCTGGCCGCGCTGGTGGAACGGGGGCTGCTGCGCCGGCGGCCGGCCGGCTGGTTCTGGACCGACCGCAACCGCCCGAGCGCGAACCTGCGCGGCGCCGGTCAGCCGGTCACGGTGGTGGAGTCGGCCTCCGGCTCGCTGCTGGGCACCGTAGACGCCGGCACCGCCCCGGCCACCGTGCATCCGGCGGCGGTGTACCTGCACCAGGGCAGCTCGTTCGTGGTGGAGGAGTTGGACTTAGAGCACGGGGCGGCGCTGGTGCGTCCGGAGGAGCCGCCGTGGACCACCTGCGCGCAGGAGATCACCGACATCGCGATCCTGGCCACCGAGCAGAGCGCCATGCTGGACGGGGTCAGCGTTCAGTTCGGCACGGTCGAGGTCTCTCACCAGGTCGTCAGCTACCAGCGCCGCCGGTTCAGCGGTGAGCTGCTGGACGAGACGCCGCTGGACATGCCGCTGCAGCGGCTGGTCACCAAAGCCGTCTGGTACACCCTGGACGAGGCCTGTGTCGCCGAGGCCGGACTGGATCAGCCCGGGCTTCCCGGCGCTCTGCACGCCGCCGAGCACGCCGCCATCGGGTTGCTCCCGCTGTTCGCCAGCTGTGACCGCTGGGACATCGGCGGCGTGTCCACCGCCCAGCACGCCGACACCGGCCGGCCCACCGTCTTCGTCTACGACGGCCATCCTGGCGGCGCGGGCTTCGCGGCGCGCGGTCATGCGGTGCTGCCCGACTGGCTGGCCGCCACCCGGGCGGCCATCGCCGGCTGCGAGTGCCTGACCGGCTGCCCGTCCTGCATCCAGTCGCCCAAGTGCGGCAACGGCAATCACCCGCTGGACAAGGCCGGGGCTTTACTGGTGCTCGACGCGGTGCTGTCACGGGTGATCACCCGGTGATCGCCTCGCGTCCGGGGGCTACCGCTCGTCCCCGCAGCAGCGGATAGTCAGCCGGGGCGGATAGTCAGCGGGGCGCTTGTCCCACCACGAGAGACGCAGTGAGCACCGAGGAGGCGCAGTGAACACGGTGACGCGGACCGCTGACTTCAGCGCTGGAACGCCTGGGGTCCGCTTCGCGACCCAGGCTCGACCCGGTTCGCCGGAGGAGGAGAGCCTGCAGCGGATTCAGGCAGCCCTGTCCGGTGGCGTCGTCTCGCTGCCCAGCAGCACCGACATCGCGCACCTGGCGCTCAACACCGTGCAGGTGGTCGACGGTTCCTCTTATTCGGTCATCACCTTGTGGGTGCCCCAAGCGCAGGAGTCCGACGCGGTGGCAGCGCTGAAGGCGGAGGACTTCGACATCGAGTGAGGACCCGCTCCGCACGCGTATCGCGTCGCGTTGACGGTCGTCCCGAATTCGCTAGGCTCGTTCCGGTCGCGGCGTGCCTCAGCAGCGCGCGATCACCCTCGTCCTCAGGAGACCCATGTCCGCCTTCGCACTGACCGACGAGCAACGAGCGTACGTGCGGCAGGTGCGAGAGGTCGCCGTGCAGTCGCTGGTCCCGCTTGCCGAGCAGGGCGTCGAGGGCCGGGTGAACAGGCCGCTGCTGGAGGCGATGGGCAGCCACGGGTTGCTCAGCCGGCTGTTCGGCCCGACCGGGCGCTCAGCCGCGGCCATGGAGCTCTGCCTGCTGCGCGAGACCCTTGCCACGGTCTGCACCGACGCCGAGACGGCGCTGGCGTTGCAGGCCCTGGGCAGCTATCCGTTCGTGCTCTTCGGCAATGAGCCGGTCGCCGAGCGCTACCGCGAGGGCGTGGCCGCGGGCACCGTGGTGGCCTCGTTCGCGCTGTCAGAGGCCGAGGCCGGCTCCGACGCCGCCGCGCTGGGACTGCGGGCCGAGCCCGAGGGCGAGGGATGGCGGCTGACCGGTGAGAAGACCTGGATCTCCAACGCCCCCGAGGCCGACGTCTACACGGTGTTCGCCCGCACCACCGCCGACGCCCGCGCCCGCGGCATCACCGCCTTCGTGGTCGCCGGGAACGCGCCGGGCCTGACCGGCCAGGCACTGGACATGCTGGCGCCGCACGCGATCGGCCGGTTGACCTTCGACGGCGTCCGGGTCGAGCGGGCCGACGTCCTGGGCGAGGTGGACGCGGGCTTCAAGGTCGCGATGCGCACGCTCGACGTGCTGCGTCCCAGCGTCGGCGCCTTCGCGGTCGGCATGGCCCAGGCCGCCCTGGACGCCGCCATCGAGCACACGACCAGCCGGCAGGCCTTCGGCGGCGTGCTCAGCGACCAGCAGGCGGTCAGCCACCTGCTCGCCGAGATGGCAACCCGGGTCGAGGCCAGCCGGCTGCTGGTCTACGCCGCGGCCGCGGCCTATGACGCCGGCGCCGCTGCCGAGCTGCTCACCCGCAAGGCGGCGATGGCCAAGCTGTTCGCCACCGAGAGCGCCCAGTTCGTCGTCGACGCGGCCGTGCAGTTGCACGGGGCCCGGGCCCTGCAACGCGGCCACCTGCTCGAGCGGCTGTACCGCGACGTCCGCGCGCCGCGGATCTATGAAGGCGCCTCCGAGGTGCAGCGCACCATCATCGGCCGCTCACTGACGCAGGCCGCGACCAGCGAAAGGGCCGAGCAGGCATGACGAACAGGTTCCGGGCCTCCGTGCCGCTCACCGAGGACTGGCAGCACTTCGACTTCGCGGTGGCCGACGGCATCGCCACGGTGACGCTCAACCGGCCCGAGAAGCTCAACCCGCTGACCTTTGAGAGTTACGCCGACCTGCGCGACCTGGTGCTGCAGCTGCCCTACCGCGACGACGTGCGGGTGCTGGTGATCCGCGGCGCCGGCAAGGCCTTCTGCGCCGGGGGCGACGTCAACGAGATCATCGGCGAGCTGATCAAGATGCGCCCGCGCGAGTTGATGGCGTTCACCAAGATGACCGGCGACCTGATCCGGGCGATGCGCGAGGTCTCGGTCCCGATCGTGTCCGGCATCCAGGGCATCGCGGCCGGCGCAGGCTCGGTGGTGGCGCTGGCCTCGGACTTCCGGGTGGTGACCCGGTCGGCTCGCTTCGCCTTCTTGTTCACCAAGGTGGGGCTGTCCGGCGGTGACATGGGCGCGGCCTACCTGCTGCCCCGGATGGTCGGCGCCGGCCGGGCCACCCAACTGCTCATGCTCGGCGACACGATCGACGCCGCCACCGCCGAGAAGTACGGCCTGGTCAGCGAGCTGGTCGACGACGACGAGCTGGACGCCGCGGTCGCCAAGCTGGCCACCCGGCTGGCCGAGGGGCCGAGCCTGGCTTACGCCCAGACCAAGGCGCTGATCACCCGCGAGCTGGACATGTCGCTGGCCGGCGCGATGGAGCTGGACGCCATGACCCAGGCGCTGCTGATGACCACCGATGACCACGCCGAGTTTCACGCGGCGTTCAACGAGCGCCGGCCGCCCCGCTGGACCGGGCGTTGACGGCCCCTGAGGCCGGGCGGATCTGCCTGGTCGCCGGCGCCAGCCGCGGGATCGGCGCGGCGGTCGCCCTGGCGCTGTCACGCGAGGGCCACCGGGTGGCGCTGCTCGGTCGCGACGGCGCCACCCTGGACGAGGTCGGCGCCGGACTGCCGGGACCGAGCCTCACCGTGCCGGCCGATGTGACCGACGCCGACGCCATCGAGGCCGCCTTCAGCCGGATCGAACGGGAATGGGGGCCGGTCGAGGTGCTGGTCTGCAATGCGGGCGCCGGGACCGCCGCCGCGATCGTCGACACCTCCGACGATGACTGGGCCCGGATGCTCGAGCTCAACCTCACCGCCCCGTTCCGGCTGATGCGCCGGGCGCTGCCGTCGATGACCGGCAGCGGCTGGGGCCGGATCGTCGTCATCGCCTCGGTGGTGGCCAAGCGCGGCGAGGCGCAGGTGGCGGCCTACACCGCGTCCAAGCACGGCGTGCTCGGCCTGGTGCGCGCGGCGGCCGCCGAGCTGGCCCGCTCCGGGGTGACCGTCAACGCCGTCTGCCCCGGTTACGTCGACACCCCGATGACCGATGCGACCATCGAGGCGATCGCCGCCCGCAGCGGTCGCGGCACAGACGACGCGCGCGCCACGCTGGCCCGCAGGCAGCCGATCGGGCGGTTGATCGAGCCCGACGAGGTGGCCGACGCCGTGCGGTTCTGCTTGGCCAACGCCGCGGTGACCGGCCAGGGAATCAACGTAGACGGAGGATCGGTGCAGTCATGAGCGAGGATCGCAGCGAGCCCCAGCGAGCGAGGACCGGAGCGAATCGGTGCGATGAGCGCTCGCGCGAAGAGCAGGGGAAAGCATGAGCGAGGAGCTGAGCTCCGCAGTGCGAGCACCGCGAAGATGGACCGGAGCGAATCGGCGCGATGAGCGCTCGCGCGAAGAGCAGGGGAAAGCATGACTTTGGAGCGGATCAATCCCGAGGAGCTCGGCCGGCCGTCGGGGTTCGCGCACGCGGTGCGCGCCACCGACACCGCGCGGGTCTACCTGGCCGGGCAGACCGCGCTCGACAAGGCCGGCGCCATCGTCGGCGACACGATCGTCGAGCAGTTCGAGCAGGCGCTGAGCAACCTGCTGACCGCGCTGGCCGCCGCCGGCGGCGGCCCCGAGCACCTGGCCACCGTCACGATCTACATCGTCGACGTCGCCGACTACCGGGCCAATGCCCGCGAGATCGGCGCGGTCTGGCGGCGACTGGCCGGCACCGAGTACCCGGCGATGGCCGGCATCGGCATAGCGCGGTTGTGGGACGAGGAAGCTCTCATCGAGCTGCAGGGCGTGGCCGAGATCCCGCGCTAAGAAAACCTGAGGCAGAGCAATCATCACCGTCGCCAGCGAAGGCGATGGAGTTGACCGATAGGCGCGTCATCTGGGTTACTAAGTTTCTTTTTTGCAGATTGTCCTAGGGGGAACGATGTTCAGGCATCGCCGCAACAACGGCCTGGCCGGGATCGTCATGCTGAACGGTGTCGTCTTGATGGCATTCGGCTCGACCCTGCCGTGGGGTCGGTTCGAGGTCGGGGGCACGAACAAGGAAACGTTGCCGTATGGGGGAAGTCATGAATTTGGCTTCGACCAGACGATCACCTCTGACGGCTCGCTGTCTGATTTCGGCCCCACCATCCTGGTCATCAGCGGCGTCGTGGCGCTGTGCGCCCTCGCGTTGTTCGCGACTCGCATTCGAGGCCTTGGCGCCTTGTGGCGAGTCATCTCGCTTGTGTCGCTGGTTCCCGTCGCGCTGGTGGTCGGCTCATTGTGGTCGGTCTTCGATGATGACCCTGGCACTGAGATGGAGGGGACGGATTCAGCGCTCGTACGGGCCTTCGGCCTCGCTATGAGGACCAATGCGGTCTCCTCCAGCATTGAGCCAGGGCTTTTCCTGATCACGATCGGGTGTGGCGTCGCGGTGGTGGGTTCGCTGATTCCCGCCTTCCGGTCGAAGGAAGTCATCCACCCCGAAGACCGGCAGGCGCCCAAGCACGGAGATTTTCTCGCGCCGGAGGGAAGTCGCAGTCCCTAGGCTGTGCCCACCGGTCCAGCAGGCGCAAGGCGCCTCAGTCGTGAATCGCGCGCAGCACGTGCCGGTGCGCCGGCTGGCGCAACGCGTCGCTGAGCTCGCCGAACAACTTCGCCGCCGCGACGCCGTCCCAGCGAGCGGGCAGCACCTCGGCCGGCAGGCCGGGATCGAGGTAGCGCAGCCGCCGCCACGCGGTCACCATCCGGACGTACTCGGCGAAGGCCTCGCCGCCTGCCGGCGGCCGGCTGGCCAGCCGGCGCCTGACCGGCCGGTAGTGGCCGAGGAACTGGGCGTACTTCGCGGCGAGGTCATCCAGATCCCACCAGTCCCGCACCCGGCCGGCCAGTTCGGCGTAGCCGAGGTACTGGCCGCAGAAGATGTCGACGTAGCCGGACAGCCGCTGGCGGGCCAGCACCTCGCTGACCTCGTCTGCCAGCGCCCCCGGCGCCAGCCAGACGCCGGGGGCGACCGGGCCGAAACCGAGCCTGGCCAGCCTGGTCCGCAGCTCATGCCGCTTGCCCCGCTCGGCCTCCGGCACCGTGAAGACGACCTGCACCCATCCGTCGGCCAGGCTGGCGTGCCGCTGGTCGAAGATCCGCCGATCGCCCTCGCGCATCGCCTCCAGGGTGGACGGTGAGAGCGCGTACCCGGCGGCCGCGCCGATCCGCAGGCTGTGCAGGGTGTCGCGGCGCTTGAGCCGGGAGATCGAGGAGCGCACCGCCTGGCTGTCCACACCCAGGTCGCTCATCAGTCGCACCACCGAGGCGATCGGCAGCCAGTTCGGCTTCTCGCGCGCGTACAGGCCGTAGACCGTGACGATCAGTTGACGGGGCTGGGCCTCGGCGATCGAGTCGTCCTGGAGGCCTTTCGGCTTTGCGTCGCTGCTCATCAGCTTTGCGTCGCTGCTCATCGCAACCCGCGGTCGCCAATCCGGCCGATATCGAAGTATCGCGTGTTCTTGACTGTCGTCACAACTAGAGCATACTGGCAAAGGCCCCGTGGAGAAGGAGGCGACCGCAATGGAGCTCTCCCCGTCAGCGCACGTTGACTCGTTCTGCCGGGACAACCTGCCGCCGCAGGAGCAGTGGCCCGACTTCTCCTTCGAGCTTCCGGAGCTGCGTTACCCGCAGCGGCTCAACTGCGCCGCGGCGCTGCTCGACGAGGTGGTGGCCCAGCACGGCGCCGACCGTCCGGCCCTGCACAGCGCGCAGGAGTCCTGGAGCTACGGCCAGCTGCTGGCCCGCGCCAACCAACTGGCCCATTACCTCAGTGCGGACGCCGGCCTGCTGCCCGGCCATCGGGTCCTGCTGCGCGGGCCGAACAACCCGTGGCTGGTGGCCTGCTGGTTCGCGGTGCTCAAGGCCGGCGGCGTGGTGGTGACCACTGTGCCGATGCTGCGCAGCGGCGAGATCACCCCGCTGATCGAGCTGACCCGCGCCAACCTGGCGCTGTGCGATCACCGGTTCGCCACCGATCTGGCGACCGCGGCCGGCGAGATGCAGGTGCTGCTGTACGGCGGCGGGGACGCCGAGGACCTGATCGGCAAATGCGCGGGCAAGCCGACCGATTTCACCAACGTCGACACCGCGGCCGACGACGTCGCGATGCTGGCGCCGACCTCGGGCACGACCGGGACCCCGAAGGCGACGATGCACTTTCACCGCGACGTGCTGGCGATCGCCGACACGTTCGGCAAGCACATCGTGGCCGGCCGGCCCGACGACGTCTTCACCGGCACGCCGCCGCTGGCCTTCACCTTCGGCCTCGGCGGCCTGCTGGTGTTCCCGCTGCGGATCGGGGCCTCGACGCTGCTGATCGAACGGGCCACCCCCACCGAGCTCGCCGAGGCCGTCGAACGCTTCGGCGCGAGCGTGCTGTTCACCGCGCCGACTGCCTACCGGGCGATCCTGCGAGCCGGGCAGCAGCACCGGCTGGCCAGCGTGCGGCGCGCGGTGTCGGCCGGCGAGCACCTCCCCCAGCCGGTGTGGCAGGAACTGCGCGACAAGACCGGCATCGAGCTCATCGACGGCATCGGCAGCACCGAGATGCTGCACGTGTTCATCTCGGCGGCCGACGGCGACATCCGCCCGGGCGCGACCGGCAAGGCGGTGCCGGGCTACACCGCGGCGGTGCTCGACGCCGAGGGCAACCCGGCGCCGGACGGCACTGCCGGCCGGTTGGCCGTCGTAGGGCCGACCGGCTGCCGTTACCTGGCCGACCCGCGGCAGGCGGTCTACGTCCAGCACCGGTGGAACGTCACCGGCGACACCTACATCCGCGACGCTGACGGCTACTTCTGGTACCAGGCCCGCAGTGACGACATGATCGTCTCCTCGGGGTACAACATCGCCGCGCCCGAGGTCGAGCGGGCCCTGGAGCAGCACCCGGACGTGGTGGAGTGCGCGGTGGTGGGCCGGCCTGACGCCGAACGCGGCTCGACCGTGCACGCCGTCGTGGTCCTGCGCGAGGGCGCCGCCCAGGACGCGATGAAGGTCACCGAGCTGCAGGACTTCACCAAGCAGACGATCGCGCCCTACAAGTACCCACGCTCCATCGAGTTCGCCGCGGCGCTGCCGCGCACCTCTACCGGCAAGGTTCAGCGCTTCCGGCTTCGTCAGTCCGAAGCCGCGCGCTGACGCGCTCCCCGAATCGGCCGTGCCAGCCGGCAAACAGCGTCCGGCTGGCACGGCGCTCGAGCGCAGGAAGGAACGACGACGCATGCGTATCGCAGTCATCGGCGGCGGCCCGGGCGGGCTGTACTTCGCCGCGCTCGCCAAGGCATTGGACCCCGAGGCCGAGATCCGGGTGTGGGAGCGCAACGCCGCCGAGGACACCTTCGGCTTCGGCGTCGTGTTCAGCGACGAGACCCTCGGCGGCATCGAGCACGCCGACCCGGTGATCTACGCCCGGATGGCCGAGCAGTTCGCGCGCTGGGACGACATCGACATCCACTTCCGCGGCGCCCTGACCACCGTCGGCGGCCAGGGCTTCGCGGCCATGAGCCGCAAGACGCTGCTTCAGCTGCTGCAGGAGCGCTGCGCCGAGCTCGGGGTGGACGTCCGGTTCCGCACTGAGGCGCCCGATGTCGACACCCTCAGCCGGGACTATGACCTGGTGCTGGCCTGCGACGGCGCGAACTCGGCGGTGCGCATCAAGTACGCCGACGTCTTCAGGCCGTCGCTGGAGGTGGGCCGCAACAAGTACATGTGGCTGGGCACCGACCTGGTGTTCGAGGCCTTCAAGTTCTACATCTGCCAGACGCCGTACGGGGTCATGCAGGTGCACGGCTACCCCTATGACGCCACCGGCAGCACCTTCATCGTCGAGATGCACGACGACGTCTGGCGCCGGGCCGGGTTCGACGAGTCGGCCTCGACCACGTTCGCGCCGGGAGTCAGCGACGAGAAGTCCGTGGCCCGGGTCCAGGAGCTGATCGGCGACATCCTGCAGGGCCACCAGATCCTGAAGAACAACTCCAAGTGGCAGAGCTTCACCACGATCTCCAACGACACCTGGCGAAACGGCAACGTGGTGCTGCTCGGCGACGCCGCGCACACCGCGCACTTCTCGATCGGCTCGGGCACCAAGCTGGCGATGGAGGACGCGCTCGCGCTCGTCGCCTGCCTGCACGAGCATCCCGACGTCCAGACTGCCCTGCAGGCCTACGAGGCCGAGCGGCGTCCGGTGGTGCTCTCGACACAGCGTGCGGCCCAAGCCAGCCTGGACTGGTTCGAGAACATCAGGCACTACGTCGACCAGCCGATGGAGCAGTTCGCGTTCAACATCGTGACCCGCAGCCGCCGCATCACCTATGACAACCTGCGGCTGCGCGACCCGGAGTTCCTCGCAGGCATGGACGCCTGGTTCGCGCGGCACGAACGTGATCGGCACGGGGTTGACGGGGCCGCCCAGGCCGGCCGGCCTGACCGGCGAGGCCCACTTGAGCAGGAGACCCCAGCGGCGGCCGGCGCCTGCCCGCCGATGTTCCACCCGTTCCGGCTCGGTCAGCTTGAGCTGAAGAACCGGGTCGTGGTCTCGCCGATGGACACCTACTCGGCAGTCGACGGGATGCCCGGGGACTTTCACCTGGTGCACCTGGGCGCCCGGGCGCTCGGCGGCGCCGGGTTGGTGATGACCGAGATGGTCTGCGTCTCACCCACGGCGCGGATCACCCCGGGCTGCACGGGCATCTACACCCCCGAGCAGGAGCAGGCGTGGGCGCGGGTGACGGACTTCGTTCACCGCAGCAGCACCGCCAAGATCGGCCTTCAGCTCGGCCACTCCGGCCGCAAGGGCTCGACCAAGCTGATGTGGGAGGGCATCGACGAGCCGCTGCCTGAGGGCAACTGGGAGATCGTCGGCCCGTCACCGCTGCCCTACACGCCGGCCAACCCCGCGCCGCGCGAGCTGACCGAGGCCGAGCTGGACGAGATCAAGGCGGACTTCGTAGCCGCTGCCGAGGCGGGCGCCCGCGCCGGCTTCGACATGCTCGAGCTGCACTGCGCGCACGGCTACCTGCTTTCCTCGTTCCTCTCCCCGCTGTCCAACGTCCGCACCGATCACTACGGCGGCGAGTTGGCCAACCGGCTGCGCTTCCCGCTCGAGGTCTTCGACGCGGTGCGCGCCGCGTGGCCGGCCGAGCGCCCGATCAGCGTGCGGATCTCGGCGACCGACTGGCACGAGGGCGGCAACGACGTCGAGGCGGCGGTCGCAATCGCCGAGGCGTTCGCCGAGCACGGCGCCGACGCCATCCACGTCTCCACCGGTCAGGTGGTCAAGGAGGAGAAGCCGGCCTTCGGGCGCAGCTACCAGACGCCGTACGCCGACCGGATCCGCAACGACGTGGGCGAGCGCTACGGCGTCGCGGTGATCGCGGTGGGCGCCATCGCCTCCTATGACGACGTCAACTCGGTGCTGCTGGCTGGTCGCGCCGACCTGGTCGCCGTCGGCCGGCCCCACCTGTATGACCCGCACTGGACGCTGCACGCCGCCGCCGAGCAGGAGTACCGCGGCGCCGGCGCGGACTGGCCGGTGCAGTACCGGGCCGGCAGCCGGAAACCGCCGACCGGCCGCACCGACGGTCCCCGGCCACGGCTGACCCTGCTCCGCCAACCGGAAGCCGGCACCCGGCACGCCCGCTGGCGGCCGGCCCGCTGAGCCGAGTGCCTCGGCCGACGCGCGGCTCACCACGTACCCTCGCCGTCACCCTCGGCTCGCGCCGGCCGGACCGTGGCTGCCGACCTACCCTGCCAGGGTTGGCGTCCGGCCCGGGATCGCGAGGACACCGTCCGGGCGCCCAGCAGTGGAAAGGAGACCAGGCGGCTGAGTCGCACCGCGACACTGCCACTGCGCCCGGAGGCGTCCAGCCGGGCAGAGCACGACACCAGGACCGCGGCATTGGCCGCGGCGACCCGGGCCGCGGTCGCGCACGGCTGCTCCACCCGGCCGATCTGGTGAGCCGCGGCCAGCGCCGCCAGATCTGCCGCCCCTTCCAACCGGTGCCGCGCCAGCACGGCCGATCCGCGGGCTGCCGCCACCAAGGCAAGGATGAGGATCACCGAGCTGAAGCCGAGCACCCAGACGGTGGCAGCCCCGCGGTCTGACCGGCAGCTCACGGGGCTACCCCGGGCTCGGTGGCTGCCACCGCGGTCTCGGTGATGGCCACCGGCGGCAGCCAGCTCACCGGGCGCAGCGTCAGCCGCACCGTCACCGTGGTGTCGAGGGCCCCTGCGGTGGTGCTCAGCGTCACCGGCCGGCCGGCCGCTGACCGGGCTCGCTCGGCGGCCGAACCCGGGTCGCCCCGGGCGATCGCCTTGGCCGCCTCACTGGCTGCGTCGACGCAGCGCATCCGAGCCTGGCCGACGCTGACCGCGGCGACCCCCGCCAGCGTCAGCATGAGCAGCACCGGCAAACTCATCGCGGTCTCGGCGGTCACCATGCCCGCGTCGGAACTGGCCCGCATCTGCCGCCTGCCGATCACAGCGAGACGTTCAGCGCCGAGGTGAGGATGTGCGACAGCGCGGCCTGCACTGCTGAGCTGCGCACCACCTTGAGCAGGACCGCCGCGAAGGCCACCGCAGCCACCGTGCCGACCGCGTATTCCGCGGTTGTCATACCGGCCTCGGCGCCGTCTTCCAGCCGCCGCGCCACTGCCCGTTTGTATCGCCGGTAAATTCTGTCCACAGCGCCCATGCTCAACTCCTTCGACGGTGTGTCCCAACCTGAGGCACGTTTCGAGCCTGGCAGCCCGCGCCGGCCATGTCGGCGTCTCGGTTTCGGATGTGGATGACACATCAGCCTGTGGGCAACCGCCGCGACCGCGGGCACCCCTGCGCTCTCGCACGGGGTACCTCCGACAAGTTACGACCGTGGGTGGGGGCCCACAGGCGCGTGAATGGCGCCTAGCCGTACGAGTTCACCGTCGGCGTTCGTGCTCAGCGTGAACGCCGATGGCAGGACGCCGCCTCCTCGCGCGCGAACGGCGTCGGCACACGCGACGGTGGGGCCCTTGCTAGTCAAATTTGCCGAGAGTCGGCTTCGTCCTGAGCTAGGGGATGATCCTGCGTGGCATCCGGGCTGGAGCCGAACAAGTCACGGCGATCTCGGCCTAATGCTCGGCCCGCTCACTCAGCCCTGGGATCGCATCCGGGGTATCTCACCGGCGTCACGTTCGTTGGCGGTCAAGAGCACGACACTGAGCGCGATCACCCACAAGATGACGGGGTAGATGACCCATCGCTCAGCGCCTCCCTCCCCCAATCGGGCCACCGGCGCCCACTCGATGAGAAACGTTCCAACCGCCAGAGAGGTGAGGGAGACGATGCCGAGGCATCGGAAGATGACGCGAAGCGGCCCGGCGTGCGACTTGGCGGTGAGTAACGCTCCGACACCACCTGACACAAAAGCGATCATGGCGAACAGCGTGTGCAGCGCGAGGTGATTGCCGGGGACTAATCCCACACCGATCATTCCCAATCCGAGAAATGCCAGCGGTATCGTCAGCCTTCTCCCGTGGCCCTCTTGCTGAAGGAGATGCACCGAGACTGCGAAGGCCAGTCCCGCCAGCACCATGGTGGCGTTGAAGACCATCGCCGACGGTTGCCGTACGACGTTGTCCGGTCGCATCGCCGCGAGATCGCTGACGCTGCTTGTGTGGGTGTTGTAGTGGACGGTCACCGGGTAGAGGGCTTCGGCGGTGATTATGCCCATCAGCACCGCCGCGGCGCCGGCGAAGAGCAGTACGCCGGGCAGGGCGGTGGAGCGAGAGGCCGTGGGCAGGGACACCGCGGCAGGGGCGCCAGTCGTCATAGTTCATCGTGGTATCGGTCCACCGATGATGGGTAGTGCCGAACGTCCTCGCGTGGCTGGAACTAGCGGTCAACGCGGGATTTCGGTTCTGACGTTGCGACGCGGGTCCGGGATGTCACTGGCTCGGGGCTTCACGTTCGCGCTCGGATGCAGCGCGATCGGTAAGCGCGCTGTGACGGTCGCGTTCTGCATTGGTGCGTTCGAGAGCTCCGGCCCTGCGATCCCCTCGAGCGCTGCGCCGATCGGTCGCAGCCTCTTTCCGCCCCGAGGCGGATCGGCGCAGCGTGTCCGCGCTGACCGCGGATCCAAGAAGTCGCTCGGACTCCTCGGCCGCCCTATCACGATCGGCTGCTTCGTCATCGCGGAGGACGGCGCCGTGATCACGCTGCTCGGCTGTCCGGTCGCGCTGGTAGGCCGCGTCGTCTCGGCGGTTGGCGGCTCTGTCTCGGTCCTCGGCTGCCTGATCTTGCCGGGCGCCGTCCCCGCCAGTCTTGCCAGCCACTAGAGCCCCCGCCTGTGATACGCCACGTCTGCCCACGGTAGCTGGGATCTCACTCCGGCCTCAATTGCACTGATCACGTCGGCCTGGACCGGCCCTCGCTCGCCTTCAGAGGGTGTGCGCCCTCGGGTCAGGCGTCGCGGCGCTTCAACGAAAACGTAGCAGCCAGTAGCAGGGCGAGGGTCCAGAGGCAAAACACCCCGAGGCCCTGCCATGGTGACAGCACGCCTCCGGAGACGCGGTGCGGGGAGGCGATGAGGCTGCCGGCTTCGGAGGGCATGTAGGCGTGTACGTATCTGCCTATATCGCCGGGCAACAGTTGGGTCAGCGGGGCAAGGATCAGCACGAAGCCGATGACGCCGGTGACCCCTGCTGCGGTGTGACGGACCAAGGTGCCGATCGCGATCGCGAACGTGCCGAGCAGGGACAGGTACAGGCCGCCGCCGATCACCGCCCGCAGCACACCCGGATCACTGAGGGAGATTGCGATCCGGCTTCTGATAATCGCCTGGCCGAGAAAAAACGAGGGAAAGGCAGCGATCTCGCCGACTAAAAACACTACGGCCGCGAAAACTCCGGCCTTCGCGACCAGCATCGGGGTGCGTTTCGGAACGGCGAGCAGGCTGGCCCGGATGGTGCCGCTGCCATACTCGCCGGTGACGAGGAGTACGCCCAGAATGCACACCGCGAGTTGACTGAACTGGAAGCCGGAACCGAGGATGGCCCGGCCCGGATCAGACGTCAGCGATTGTCGTTGAGCGGCGGTGGCGGTGTCCCACTGCGCCATCGTCAGCCCGAGCAACAGCGCGGTGAACCCCAACGTCAGCAGGACGAGCAGCGACAACGCCCACCGGGTCGATCGCAACGAACGCAGCTTCGTCCATTCCGACAGCACCACACCGGCGGTGGCGCCCCGGCGGGTCGACCGGCCCGTTTCTTGCGACGTTCCGCGCTCGGTGCCCAGGCTGACGGTGCTCATCGGACACTCGTGGCATGAGTGCGTTCGATGAACGCGTCTTCGAGCGAGGCGAGCTGCGGCGTCAGTTCGGACAGGACCAGGCCGGCGTGGGCGGCAAGCTCGCCCACCCGGGCGGCGTCCATGGATTTCACCTGCAGCGCCCCGTCGGCTTCGGTATGGACCTGCCCGCCGGCAGCGGTGATCAGGTCACCCAGCGCTGGGCCATTCGATGACCGGACCAGGACCGAGCGGTGGGTGTCGTCCCTGATGAACTCGGCTGTGCTGCAGGCGGCGAGCAGCCGGCCGTGGGCGATGACAACGAGATGATCGGCGGTCACGGCCATCTCGCTCATCAAGTGACTGGACACGAAGACGGTGCGGCCCTCGGAGGCGAGCCGTCTGAGTAGGTCGCGGATCCAGAGGATGCCGTCGGGATCGAGTCCGTTGACCGGTTCGTCCAGTACGAGCACCTGGGGATCACCGAGCAGGGCAGCGGCCAGCCCGAGCCGTTGGCCCATCCCGAGAGAAAACCCCCCGGCCCTCTCGTGGGCCGCGTCGGCCAGACCGACCAGGTCGAGAACCTCTGTGACCCGCCGGCGGGGCAACCCCTGGGTCTGGGCAAGGTAAAGCAGATGGTCAAAGGCTGACCGCCCGGGATGGACAGCACCCGCGTCGAGAAGCGCGCCGACGACGCGTAACGGCCGGATGAGACTGGCGTAGCCGACCCCGCCGATCGTGCAGTGACCACTCGATGGCCGGTCCAGCCCCAGGATGAGACGCATCGTGGTCGATTTGCCTGCGCCGTTGGGACCCAAGAACCCGGTCACCGTCCCGGGTCGCACCGTGAATGAAAGATTGTCGACGACTAGTTTTCGCCCATACCGCTTGCTCAAACCCCTGACCTCGATGGGCCGGGGTGGCACCGAGCACACAGACGTCGACGGGTGAGGCGCCTCGTGTTGATCCAGGGTGTACGTCATGACACCAGCTTGTCGGTCACGCAGCCCTCGTCCCAGAGCACAACGTCCTGGCTAGGGCCGACCCGAGCTCGGCTGAGGGGACCCGGCGCCGGAGCGCCGGCCGAGACAGGCACCCTCGCGCGCGCGACAGTCGGCCGGCCGATTCAGCTTCTTATCCAGGGACGCCCCCGAGCACCTGCCCTGCCACGCCGAGCAACACCGGAACCACGCCGAGGCATACGAAGGCTGGCAGGAAGCAGAGCCCTAGCGGCAGCAGCGACCACACTCCGACCCGCTCGGCTCGCGCCAGCGCATCGGCCTGATGCCGAGCACGCAGCTCGACGGCGACCGCCGCCAACCCGCTGGCCAGCCGGGCGCCGCTGGCGGCGCACCGGCGGCCGCAGTCAGCGACCGGGCTGTAACCGGGAACCGAGTGCAGGGTCGCCCAGGCGGCCGCCGGATCGCTGCCCAACTGCAGCAGCCGGCCTACCCTGTCCAGCGGGTCGACAGCCCGCCGCAGGCTGTCTGTGCCGTGCTGCCGCACCGCCGCGACGACTCCCTCAACAGCCAGCTCCGGTGGCGCGCCGGCTGTGAGCGCGCTCACCAGCAGATCCAGCGCCAATGCCGCAGAGCGCGCGTCGGGCGGGCGGTCGGCCACTCGGTCCTTCGGCTGCCGGCCTGTCAGCCAGCCGACGGACCGCCGCTCGTGCGACCCGGCCGTGCTCCGAACCCCTGGGTCGCGATGCCGAGCCATCGCCGCGGGGCGCCCGGGCCGCAGCACTGCCCACATCACCGCCAGGGCCAGCCATGAGAGCGGAGTCATCCCAACGCCCGCAGGGCACGCCGGCTGAGCGCCAGCGTCCACGCCATGCCCGTCAGGTCGAGCACCACTCCGGCGACGAGCGCGCCCAGGCCGGCGGTGGTGTGCAGCAGCACCCGCTCGGGATGGGCGCCCATGGCAGCGCCCATCGCGACGCCGATGAGCGGGAGGCCGGCCAGCAACAATGCCGAACTGCGCGGTCCGGCCAGCGCCGTCCGGACCGCTCGGTAGGTCCGCTGATCGGCGGCCAGGTCGGCTTGCACGCCGGCCAACGGCTGGCTCAGCGGGGCTCCGCTGCTGGCCGCTGCGGCGCAGGCCACCGCCAGCGAGGCCAGCGTGGCGTCGGTCCGCAGCGCGGCAGCGACCTCACTGCCATCATCGGCCAGCGTCGCGGCGCGAGCGAGCACGGCTGCGAACCGTCCCGAGGCCGTGGCTGCAGCGCTGAACGCCGCGGCGACCGTCGCTCCGGCGGCGTACTCGTCCTGCAGGGCGCCGACAGCGGCGGCCAGCTCGGCTCGGCGCCGTTCGCCGTCGCGCTCGGCCGAGAGCAGCCGGAGGCACCTGAGCAGCACCCAGCAGGTGATCGCCGCCAGCAGGCCGGGAACGGGGCCGGCGGTGACCGCCGCAGTCACGCCAGCCAGCGAGCCGGCAACCGCGCCGCCGAGCCAGCCGTCCGTCAGCGCCTGCCGCGCCCGCTGTGGCAGCCGACGTGCCCGGCGGGGCGCTGGGTTGCTGCCTCTGCCGGCGATCAGCCACTCCAGCCGGCGCTGGGCCAGCGCCGGGGCAGGTGCGGCCAACAGGCCGGCGCCGAGCAGGGCCAGCGTCAGCGCAGGCATCAGCCCACGCCCGTCAGCAGGGTGGGGACCTCGACCTCAGCGGCTTCGAGCAGTGACCGCAACGCCCCGGCCGCCGGGCCCGCACCCGCCGTCCTGGTCCAGGCCAGACCAGGCTCGCAGGCAAGGGAGTCAGCCGGCCACAGCGCCACCTGTTCGACCCGGCGCAGCCCGTCCCGGGCCCGGCGGATGTGCACCAGCACATCGAGCGCGCTCGCCGCCTGCGCCGCGAGCGCCTGCGCGGGCATGCCGCCGAGGGCAGCCAGAGCGACCAGCCGCGCCATCACGTCGGTGACCGAGTTGGCGTGCACGGTGGCCGCCCCGCCGGCATGGCCGGTGTTGAGCGCGGCCAGCAGCTCGACGATCTCAGCACCTCGGAACTCTCCGACGACCAGGCGGTCCGCGCGCATCCGTAGCGCCTGGCGCACCAACTCGCGCAGCTCGACGGCGCCGGCGCCCTCGACATTGGCAGACCGGGCCAGCAGCGCGACCACGTGCGGATGGCGCACCCCGAGTTCGGCGGTGTCCTCGATCGTGATGATCCGCTCGACCGGGCTCACGGTGGCCAGCAACGCGGCCAGCAGGGTCGTCTTGCCCGTTCCCGTGCCACCGCTGATCAGCAGCGTCAGCCTGGCCTGGACCAGCGCGGCCAGCAGCTCGGCCAGCTCAGCAGGCATGGCGCCCAGCCCGACCAGGTCGCCCATCGTCAGCCTGCGTCGAGCGAGCACCCGCAAGGACAGCGTCGGATGGGCCACCAGCGGCGGCAGGATGGCATGCAGCCGCGTTCCGTCCGGCAGCACAGCGTCGGCGAACGGCGCCGCGTCATCCAGGCGTCGGCCGGCCTGAGCCGCCAGCCGGGTGGCCAGGCGACGCACGGCCGCGTCGGAGTCGAACCGCACCGGCGCGCGCTCAAGCCCGGTCCCCCGGTCCACCCACACCTGGTCCGGGGCGTTGACCAGCACGTCGGTCACCCCGGCACCGGCCAGCAAGTCCTCCAGCGGGCCCGCGCCGGTCAGCTCGGCGGCGAGCCGGCCGGACAGCTCCGAGCGCCCGCCGGAATCCAGCAGCAGCGCCGATTCCTGTCCGGCCAGCTCGCCGAG